>JBDTNA010000049.1:0-12585 GCA_039933985.1 Gemmatimonadales bacterium
AGCTCGAGCATCACGTCCTGCACCAGCTCCTCGGCTACCGCCCGTGAGCGCACGAGTGATTCCGCCGCCCGAACCAGCGAAGGGTACCATCTTCGGAAAATCGCATCGAATGCCGCCTCATCACCCTGGCGCAGTCGTACGAGAAGGTCATTACTGTCCAGAATGGGTGCTCTGCTGAAGATGGCAATGCCGGGAAACAAACCCCAATTTAGGGGCTCCTTAGGGTAATGCACCGCTTGGGTGTTTTATTAGGCATATGACCGACCGCAACGACAGCCTGGACCCCTCGAAATCAGACCATTCCACGGACTGGGAGGCCCTCGCACGCCATCTGGCAGGCGAGAGCTCGCCCCAGGAAAGCGTGGCAGTCGAGGCCATTCTGGCCGAGCGGCCGCTGGACAGGGAGCTGGTGGCGATTGTCGGTCAGGCCATGTCCGAAGTGGCCGCCGAAGTGCCTGCGGGTCTCGACGTCGAAGCCGCACTGGCAAGCGTGAAAGCGCGGCGTGATTCCGCCGGCCCCGTCCTGACTGTCCATTCCAATAGAAAGGCACCGCCTGTTCGCACCCGGTGGCGCGTTGCAATCCCTGCAATCGCCGCGGCCGCGGTTGTCGCAATCGGGCTCGCCAGCTGGCTAAGCCGTGGAAAGGACACGGTCCAGCAGGCGGCTCAGCCCGCCCCGCGATTCCTCGCTACGGGAGTCGGTGTCCGCGATTCACTTCGCCTTCCCGACGGAAGCCAGGTTGTGCTTGGCCCTCTCAGCTCAGTAGCCGTTGCTGCCGGGTTCGGAGAGAAGGCGCGTGAGGTCGAGGTTCGCGGTGATGCCTGGTTCGACGTCGTCCACGACGAGGCCAAGCCGTTCACCGTGCATGCCGGCAGCGCGACCATCGTCGATGTCGGAACCAGGTTCGCGGTGAGAAGCGATGCCTTCGAGGGAGTTGCCGTTAGTGTGGCCGAAGGGTCTGTTTCCCTTCGCCCAGTGAACTCTTCACTGCAGCAGGGTGTAATTCTCAAGGCGGGAGATAACGGCCTCGTGAAATCCGGCGGGCAGGTCGTCACCAGACGTGGTGGCGCCAATCCGGACGATCTCGCATGGCTCCGTGGCAGTCTCGTATTCCGCGAGGCGCCGATCGACGAGGTAAAGGCTTCGATGCGAAGATGGTATGGTCTGGAGCTCAGGTTTGCAGACTCGTCACTCGCCAGCAGGCACATCACAGCGACTTTCAACGGAGAGTCTCCTGATCGCGTGCTCGACGTTCTCAAGCTCATTCTCGGCGCCGATATCGAGCGCCGCGGTGATACAGCGATAGTGCGTCCGGCAGGCCGGAGTGTGCGATCGAGATAATGCGATCACGACACCGTTCGCGCGCCGTGATCGTGGCGCTCGCGATTGCCCCCGTTGTCGCATTTCAACCGGCCGGCGCACAGTCCAATTGTGCACCGGCCACTCGTGTTTCAGGCATCACAGTATCGAACGCCGCAAATGTCATGGATCGTGTCGTGTCGCTTCATGGACGCGGCGTCTCTCTTAGAGAAGCGCTCGATCGCCTTGCTGCCGCCGCTCGCATCAAGCTGTCGTACGCAGCCGAGCAGCTCGACCTCGCGCGACCGGTTTGCATCGAGTATGAATCAGCCACAGTGAGTCGCGTTCTCGCCGACCTCCTCGCGGGTGCGCAGGTTCAGCCAGTTGTCCTCGGCGGCGACCAGGTCGCGCTCGCGGTCGTGAAGGAACACCCGGTGGCTAAGACCGAGCCGGCGCCGCAGATGATGAAGCAGGTCGGCCTTCTCGATCGCGTGGTTGTCACGGGAAGTACGATCGGAGCATCGCAGCGCGCATTGCCAATAGCTCTCGATGTCGTTGGCGGACAGCAGCTCTCGCAGCGCGGCTCTGGATCGCTGGCCGGTGCGATCGATGGAGCGGTCCCCGGTGTGTGGCTCTGGGAGCAGTCGCCGCTCAGTCTTCTCGCGCGATATGGAAGCATTCGCGGCGCAAGCTCATTCGGCGTCAGCTATCCGAAAGTGTACGTAGACGGCATCGAAGCCGCGAATTCACTTCTCGTCACGCATCTGGATCCCGACGCCATCGCGCGTATCGAGGTCATTCGTGGACCTCAGGGCGCTGCTCTTTACGGAGCTGATGCGATAAGTGGAGTGATGAACATCGTCACTCGCCAGGAAGGCACCGAAGGTGGAGCACCGCGCATTCAGCTGAGAAGCGAAGGCGGCGCATCATCGAGTGACTATGCAACTGGAAGTGTGCTCACGCAGACGCACGGCATCACTCTCCGGACTGGAAACGGAATTCGCTCGGCTCGCCTCGGAATGACAGTGTCGTCGATCGGCGCATTCATTCCTGATGCGTTCAGCCAGCAAGTGACGGCGAACGCAGGCGTACGGTTCGTTGCATCGAAGAGCATCGTATCGGGCACGTTCCGTTTCTTCTCGCAGGATGCGCGTACTCCGTCCAGTCCCGTTCTCGCGGGACTCGACCTGTGGTCGTCGCCTCCTCCGCCATCGCCTGGTGAGACTCAGTGGAACCTTGGCTCGTATGGCCACGCCATGCCCGGCGACACGATGCGGCAGCGCAATCTGGATTCCCTGTCGCGACTGGCAATTACGGATTCCAGCGGAAGGCAATCGGTGCAGCAGTTTACGGTCGGCGCCACGGGCACATTCACGAACAGCAATCGCTGGACGCACACTGCTGTTGTCGGTCTCGATGGGTACCGTCTCAAGAGCTCGACAGTGCTCGACGGCGGTTTTCCTTCAGCAATCGATTCCGCTTTGCGCGCCGCAACCGGCAATGCAATTCGCACGACGTTCAGAGCGAGCACCGTCGGCCAGTTTGGTGATCTCGAGCACACCGCAACGACAATTACGTTCGGGGCCGAGCATTCGTTTGTGCGCGACAGGACAGAGACACGAGGGCCGTTTGCCCGGCGCGACGGTGAGATCGGCAGCGGGCCGCAATCGCTCATCGAAACGAGAAGCAATGCGGGTCTCATCACCCAGTTCAGCACGAGCTTGAACGAGAAGTACTATCTGAGCGGCGGTCTTCGCGTCGAGAGAAACAGCTCGATCGACGGAATCGGCGATGTTGCAATGCTTCCGATGCTTGGTGCCGCAACGGTTCGGGCGTTTGGGCCGGCAACGGTGAAATTCCGAGCCGCATACGGAAAGGGAATTCGTCCGCCGCAGACTTCGACCACGTCCGGTCCACTGATGGGGCTTCAGGCGTATTCAATTGGAGCGTCGCTGTCACCCGAGGAACAGTCAGGCATCGAGGCAGGAGCTGATCTCTTCTACGGAAGATTTCTGTCGCTGCATGCGACGCGCTTCGATCAGCGTGCATCAGGATTGATTCAACCTGTCAGCGTGTATCAGTCAGTTACGGACACGATCCTGCACTACAAGAGAATCGTCTACGAGCTTCAGAACGTCGGTGAGATTTCAAATCGCGGGTGGGAGCTTCAGGGAACACTCGGTAACGGCCCGTGGTCTGTCGGCGCGACCTTTACGCAAGTTGACAGCAAGGTGCGGAAGCTCGCTGAACGGTATACCGGCGACCTTCGTCCGGGCGATCGAATGCTCGAGATCCCCGCGCGTACGCTTGGCCTGAACGCTTCGTACGGAAACAATCGCTGGTCGACGGCGTGGAGCGTCTCTCGTGCGTCCGACTGGATCAACTACGACCGCATCGCTCTGCTGAGTGCGTTCGCCTCACAGAATCGTAACCCGAGCAGCTTCGTCGGCCCGCAGCTGCGCGACTACTGGATCAACTACAACGGCGTCACGCGTCTTGGTGGAAGAGTCGGTCTCTTCCTCGGCCGAGGAATGACGTTCACACTCGAAGGAGAGAACCTCCTCGATGAGCAGCGAGGCGAGCCCGACAACGTTACTGTGCTTCCTGGCCGAACTGTCAGCGCCGGACTGAAAGTCCGCTTCTAGTTGTTCTTGCGGCTGATGCGGGGTTCGATCCCCCGGCGCTTTCTCCCTTACTGCCAGTCCGCGATAAAGAGATTCGTCTCGCCCGGCTTGTCGTCGTTCCGGTTCGATGCCCACACAATCTTCTTTCCATCGGGACTGAACATTGGAAAACCGTCGAATGCTTCGTCGAACGTGAGCTGCTCGAGATTTCCTCCGTCAGCATCGACGAGATAGAGATCGAAGTTTCCGCTGTGCGGACTCTTGTAGTTCGACGAGAATACGATCCGCTTCCCGTCCGGCGTCCATGACGGCCCGAAGTTGGCGCCACCAAGCTTTGTTATCTGGTGCTGGTTGGATCCGTCGGCATTCATGATGTAAAGCTCGACCTTGCTTGGCCGAACAAGTCGCTGCGTCAGAAGGTCGCGGTAGGCCTTGAGCTCGGTGGAATCGGTCGGATGGTTTGCGCGGTACACGATCTGCTTTCCGTCCGGCGACCACCACGCGCCGCCATCGTATCCGGGAGTGTTCGTCAAACGGCGAACGTCACTGCCGTCGGCGTTCATGGTGTAGATGTCGAGGTCGCCGTCCTTGAGCGAGGTGAACACAATTCGCTTTCCGTCTGGTGAGAGGAC
This sequence comes from Gemmatimonadales bacterium, assembly GCA_039933985.1. Classification (GTDB taxonomy): domain Bacteria; phylum Gemmatimonadota; class Gemmatimonadetes; order Gemmatimonadales; family Gemmatimonadaceae; genus UBA4720. Next base: position 4,557 of record JBDTNA010000049.1, read on the forward strand.
TCCCTCGGCCGTATAGACGTCGTAGTTGGTGAGTCGCTTGAGTCCGCTGCCGTCGCGATTGATCGTATAGATGTCGTAGCGGTCGAGTGGCCACACGTACCCTTTTGAAGGATCTGGCCGCGGCGGGCAGGTGGAATCGTGGGCGGTGGACGACGCGAAAAAGAGCTGCTTATCTCCCGGGAAGAACCAGCCGCATGTCGTCTTTCCGCGGCCATCGGATATGCGTCTCGCATCCGACCCATCGATTCTCATCACGTACTGCTGATCGCACTTGCGTCCTTCGCGCGAGCTTTGAAGCGTCAGCCATTTGCCGTCGTGACTGAAATACGCTTCAGCGTTCTCTCCGCCGAACGTGATCTGGCTTACCGATCGAAAATGTTTCTCGCCCGGCTCGGCGGCGACCCGGCGCGCGGGCGAGCCTGGAACCTCCGGCTGGCTGTGCTGCATGCATGCGGTCAATAGCACGGCGGCCGCTGTCGTGATTGAGGTTGCGAGAGACATAGGGAGGAAGATAACAGCCGCACGATCCCCTTCGAATCTTACTCTGTATTGCAAAGTACTTGACAATACAATGTTTGTTGTCTATGCTGTGTGCAGGCTGATCTTGAACGCCGTAACGGGGGTGCACCATGGGTAAGCTTGTCGGCGGCGGAAACGCGATCCTTCTTCTGCTAACCATCATGGCGCTGGGAGGTGCGGCACTCATCGCCTTCATCGCCCATCGCAGACACCATCCTGCCGTCATGCGAACGTTCGCCGGCGGCGCGGTGATTCTCGCGCTCGCTTATTCCGGCGGTGTCATCGCGGCTTCAGCTGCCAGCACCGAGCAGACCATCGAGCCTGGCGGCATCAAATGGTTCTGCGGATTCTATCTCGACTGTCATCTTGGAATGTCGGTCGAGCGCTCGGAGAAAGTGGCTGGATTGCCAACGGCTGGCGGCCTCATCAAACCCGCCGGCGCATTTCATGTGCTGACAATAAAGCTTCACAACAGCGCCAAAAACCCGAACATCGACATGCTCCTGTACCGGCCAGACGCGAAGATCATCGACGCGCTTGGGAACGAGTACGCGCGCTCCGCGGCAGGTGAAGCGGCACTCGCCGGCAGTCGGCGACCGGCGGCGCTTGGCGCGGAGACGAAAGTCACGCACACACCTGTCAATGCAACTATCGTCTTCGATCTTCCTGCAAACGTTCAGCAGCCACGGCTTCAGGTCTCGGAAGGATGGATAGTTGATCGCATCATCGAGCTCGGCCTCATCGATGATGAGAACAGCATCTTCCACAGACGATCTGTTTTCTCATTGCCCGCGTCGAGGACCGCGCTTAGCATCTAGCGACACCGAAGCTGGAGCTTTATGGAGTTTCCTCCGCACTGGCACGACCTCGGTACACGTGAAGAAGTATTCGCCCGAGCCCCCTTCTCTGTCGAATACGATGAGCATTCGATAGCAGTCTTCGTTCACGATGGTGCCGTTCGCGCCATCGGAAACCGTTGCAACCACAAGGGTGGACCGCTGTGCGAGGGGCGTGTCCGCGGGGAGTTCGTTCAATGTCCGTGGCATGGCTGGGAATACAGCGTGATTACCGGTAAAGGGCCGATGGGCTACGACGAAGAACAGGTCCCGACTTTTTCAATTGAAGAACGGAACGGCCGTTACTTCGTCGCGACTCCGCCGGCAATGCCAGGCCGCTTGATCGACCACAAACCATCGCATCTTCTCGAAGAGCACATCAAGCCCGCCGGTGCTCGTCCGCGCATTCTCGGAATATCGACGACAGGTATGGACCTGGAGAACCCACGCTTTTCGACATCAGATTCGCTGCTCGAGGACGGTATTGCGCATGCGCGCCTCAACCTCGGCGCTGACACACAGGTCATTCGTCTTCGCGACCTCGCCTTCCGCCATTGCGAGGGGAATTACTCCAAAGCATCTCATGCCTGCACTTGGCCTTGTGCAATCACCGAGCGCGATCCGGGCGATCAGTTGACCGCTGTCTACGAAGGGCTCGTTCATTGGGCCGACATCGTTGTCATCGCGACGCCAATTCGCTGGGGCAAGGCATCGTCACTCTACTTCAAGATGGCAGAGCGTCTCAACTGTGTGCAGAATCAGGTTACCATCGCCGACAACGTGCTCATAAAGAACAAGGTCGCGTCGTTCATCATCACGGGCGGACAGGACAACGTCCAGGAAGTTGCGGGTGGAATGCTGACGTTCTGGTCTGAGCTTGGGTTCATGTTTCCTCAATTCCCTTTCATCGCGCACAGTCGAGGATGGGATGCGGAGGACATGGAAAACAATGTTCGCCAGGTCAAAGCAAGCAGCGCTCTCCGAACAGCAGCCGAAGATCTAGTCGAGCGCTCGCTCGGAACATGGCGGATGGTTGATGAGCACAAGGCGCACGCCGAGATTCCGATGGAGAGAACTGGCCGTAAAGCGCAACCAATGAATCGTCCCGGAGCGGTACTGACATGAGCGACAATCTCGCGATCGCAAAGCGTTACGAAGCTGCCCTATTCGCCGGACGAATGGACGAGGTGGCGAGCTTCTTCACCGATGACGCGGCGTATTGGGTTGCTGGTCCGCCGAAGATCGGTGGAACGTGGAAAGACCCGGAGGCAATCGTGCGCTGCTTCAACGATCGAGAGTTTGGTCTGGGCGCAGCCGATTGGGGCTACGAAGAGATCTGGCGCGACTGGAAGGGCAGCGGCGACATCGTCACAGTCGAGATCCGCGAGAAGAGCTGGCTCAAGAGCGCGCCTGATGACGTGATGGACCAGCGGACCTGTGTGGTGATGCGCTTTCGCGACGGTCACATCTGCGACATGCGCGACTATACCGATGCGAACGTCTACGTCGAGTTTCTGAAGCGACATCCGGAGCTGCCGAAGTTCGCCACAAAGTAGCCCTAGTGGTGGTGCTCCATCATCTCGTCGCCACGCTGAAGGAGCAGAGTGTTTCACACTGATTAGACGCCAGCTGCCCGATTTTGTTCACCCAAAAGGGAGTGGAGTCGCAAATCCAGAAGTTTCGTCGACGGCTGAGGGTCCAACGTCTGGTACACGGTGATGCGATCGATTAACACCGGTTCTCTGATCCGCATTGCCAGAAGTTTTTTCGCCGCGTCGCGACTGAGCGTCGGATAGAGACTGAGCGTGCAGTGTGGGCTGAAAGTGAATCGCGCCTGCTGGAATGGAAGTCCGGAAGTCGCGATTCGATCGTGAAGAGCTCTTAGCGGGCCGTGCGGATCGAGCGGAAGCACCACGATCTCGGTCTGCATGAACCGGAGAGGTGGTCCGAACCGCAGTGACATCGGCTCTGTCGACGAGGTAATCGGCACCAGCTTCTCTTCGAGCTCGGCCACTGAGACCGAAGCGGGAATCGGACCGACGCCTGATGATCCGGTCAGAGTGACGTGCGGCGCCTTGTATCTCGCGAGACGCGGATCGTACTGCTCATTGATCTCACGAATCCGCGCACCAGCCTCACCGCCCACTTCTGCGATGATGAAAATCCCGTTTGCCTGCAATTACCTCGACACCATCGACATGATTGGCATTACGGATCCGTTGTTTGACATTTGAACGCCTGCACGCAGAAAAAACTTGTCGATGCGGTTGTTCGGGTGCGAATGCGTAAACGTATAGACCTTGAGTCCCGTCAGCGTTCCGATGGCTGCGCCAGCGACGACATCGCTCGCCCAGTGTGCGTTGTTATAGATGCGTGAAACTCCGGTGAGAGCCGCGCCGCCATAGACAATCGGTCCGATGACCCACTTGCTGTCCGGCCACCAGCGACTTGTTTCGGACGTAACGATCGAGGCAAACGCAAATGCGGCGGTAGCGTGACCCGAGGGAAACGATCTGTATTCGTCATCATGCAGACCGCGCAGCAGCTGAAAGTCTCTGGCGTTTTCAGGGCTTTTCCTTGGGCGTGCCCTGCCGGCCGTGACCTTGATCGCAAAAGTTATGGAATTCGCGAGCAGTATCGACTCCATAGTGTGCAGCCCGAGGTCCTCGGTTCGTCGATTCCCAGCGAGCAGGCCGCCCGCATAAAGCCCCCCGCCCGTTATCAATCCGCCGGGGTGCCCGAGTAGACGAAAGATTGTCGCGCTTCGGTTAAGGGAGTGATTTGCCTGCCGTCCCTCGTCCTGAAGCTGCGTGGTGACGTGCCGGTCGGCGGGAGCCGCCAGGATGGTCAGGAGAGTGAAGCCTCCGACGAGCGCCGCATCACCAGCAACGAAGAACGGACGCTCCCTATCGAGAGTATCCGCCGTCTGCGCTTGAACCGATGCCGCAGAGAACCACGAAAGGAGCAACGCCGCGAAGCCGGCGCCAAATCTTCTAAACAATGACACCTCTTAATTAGTTACGGGTTGAGTCAACGCGAACGCTGTGCCGAGCTATGATTGAGAGTTCTGCGCTAGCAAAGAGATGTCTCCCCATCCTCCCTCTCTCCCCAGTCTCCCTGCCAGCTGTTGACTTTCTTCTTGTCCTCCCGAGCCCCTTGCCGCAGTTCAGTGATTGGGACATATCCTCACCATGCTCAAAATTGACCTTACCGGGCGCCGGGCGCTTGTTGCCGGAGTCGCGGATGATGGTGGTTTCGGCTTCGCGATCGCAAAGGCACTCGCAGAAGCCGGCGCATCGATTGTCGTCGGGACATGGCCTCCCGCCCTCAACATCTTCATGAACCTCATCGAGCGCGGCAAGATGGACGAGTCGCGCCGCATGTCAAACGGTGAACTGCTCCAGTTCGAGCGTATCTATCCACTCGACGCTGGGTTTGACTCGCTCGCTGACGCACCCGAAGACATCCGGACGAATAAGCGATACAAGGACACCGGCGACTTTTCTATCGACGGAATGGCAGCTCGCCTTCGTGAAGACTTTGGGGACAAGGGCCTGGACATCGTCGTGCATTCACTCGCCAACGGTCCCGAAGTGAAGAAGCCGCTTCTCGACACGAGTCGGAGCGGATATCTCACCGCTGTTGGTGTGAGCGCCTATTCACTCATTGGCATGGTCAATCGCTTTGGTCCGATGATGCGGCCGGGCGGATCATTCTTGTCGCTCACCTACATGGCCAGCGAGCGAGTCATTCCTGGCTACGGCGGAGGAATGTCGTCGGCGAAGGCAGCCCTCGAGAGTGACACTCGAACACTCGCTTACGAAGCGGGACGAAAGTGGGGAGTTCGCGTCAACACAATCTCCGCGGGTCCGTTTGCATCGCGAGCCGCGAGTGCGATTGGAATAATCGACCGCATGGTGGCTTACTGCGCCCAAAACTCCCCTCTTCCCGATCCGCTCACCGCTGAAGAGGTGGGCGCGGCGGCTGCGTTCGTGTCGAGCCCACTGGGAAGCGGCATCACCGGCACCATCATTTACGTCGACAAGGGGTATCACTCGATGGGCATGGCCGTCACCGCACTCGACGCCGAAAATCCATCTCCCTCCTGACTTTTCGGACTAGTCACTGACACCGATCCGACACGCACTCGTCGCCTGCGCTCTGCTTCTTGGATCGCAGGGCTGCTTCCTGATTCCGCGAAGCCGTCCTCAGCCGGCTCCGAAGCGCACGCCTGCCCAGATCCGCACTGACAGTCTCGAGAAGCTCGACGAAGCAGCAGGGATCAAACCGTACGCGAAAGTCATCACCCGCTCGGCACGCTCACGAGTCGGTCTATTCACTACCCATCGGCTCGGCGACACTCTCATGTTCGAGATCCCGCGCCGCGAGCTCAATCGTGACATGCTGCTTGTCGGGCGGTTCGCGCGGGCATCAGGCGGATCATCCTATGGTGGAGATGAATTCACTGAGCGCGTTTTGCGGTGGGAGCGACAGGGAAATCGAATTCTTCTCCGCAGCCTGACGTTCGAGCTGACTGCTGATTCAACACTTCCCGTCTACAACGCCGTGTCACAGGCGACATACCCGCCCATCGTTGCCGCATTCAAGATCGAAGCGTATGGGCCTGACAGCTCCGCTGTCATCGATGTTACTCCACTTTACACGACAAGCATCCCGGAATTCGTCGCGGTGCGTGGATCGTTCGACGACAAGCGATCGTTCATAGAGCGTGTGGCATCATTTCCATCGAACATCGAGATCGAAGCGACGCAGACTTTCACTCCGGAGAATCCGCCCGACGTTCTGCGTAGCGGACCGATACCGGCGCAGAGCATACTGGCTCACTGGAGCATGATACGACTGCCGCTGCGTCCGATGATGCCGCGACTCTCCGACAAAAGAGTGGGCTTCTTCGAGGTGCGGCAAACCGATTTTGGAACGACGCAGCATCGTTCCGTATCGCGCTCGTACATCACCCGGTGGCGGCTGGAAAAGAAATTTCCCGACTCTGCCTTGTCGGACCCGGTCAAGCCAATCGTCTACTACGTCGATCCCGCGACACCGGCACAGTGGATTCCCTGGATCAAGAAGGGAATCGAAGATTGGCAGCCTGCATTTGAAGCGGCGGGATTCCGTAACGCGATAATCGCCAGGGACCCTCCGACAGCGGCGCAGGATTCTGACTGGTCGCCCGATGACGTGCGGAATACGATGGTGCGATGGCTTCCATCGACGATCGAGAATGCTGATGGACCGCATGTGCACGATCCGCGCAGCGGAGAGATACTGAACGGCTCAATCCGCATGCATCACAACGTTCTCAATCTCGCGCGCAATTGGTACATGACGCAGGTTGCACCGCTCGATCCTCGGGCACAGCGGCTTCCCTTCCCCGACTCATTGATGGGGCGGCTCGTCGAATACGTGGTGGCTCACGAAGTCGGACACACTCTGGGCTTCCAGCACAACATGAAGGCGAGCTCGACTTACCCGGCGGACAGCGTTCGCAGTCGCACGTGGGTCAGGCGCATGAGTCACACGCCGACGTTGATGGACTACTCGCGATTCAACTATGTCGCACAGCCCGAGGACAGCATCGCACCCGAAGACCTCGTGCCGCGCATCGGTCCCTATGATTTGTTCGCGACACACTGGGGTTATTCGCCGATTCGGGGAGCTCGAACAGCGGATGAAGAGAGACCTCTTCTCGACCGATGGGCGACGGCGCAGGATACGGTCCCATGGTTTCGCTTCAGCACATACGGTTCGCGCGATCTCGATCCCGGTGACGAAACCGAAGCCGTCGGAGACGCTGATGCAGTGAAGTCCACAGCGCTTGGTCTCCGCAATATCAAACGCACGATGCCGATTCTGTTGTCGGCCGCGACAAAAAGAGGCGAGGACAATTCGGAGCTCGTCGAGCTGTATGACCGGCTGCTCGATCAGTGGAGCAGCGAGCTCGAGCACGTTGTGAACATCGTCGGCGGATCTGATTCCCGCGAGAAATACGGTGGTCAGCCCGGTCCGCGCTACACGCCAGTCCCGGCTGCACGCCAGCGCGCTGCTGTGCGTTTCATCAACGAGAATGCGTTTCGCGCTCCTGATTACCTGATCGATCCCAATCTCCTCAGGCGAATCGAGCCCGAAGGCACGCTTCGTCGAATCGGCAGCGCACAGGCCCGCGTCCTGGGTGAATTGCTCGACACCGATCGGCTGAACCGACTCGCTGAATACGAAGTGCTTGCCCCGAAACGCACCGACATCTATCCGCTAGGCGAAATGCTCGGTGATGTTCGTCGTTCAGTCTGGAGTGAGCTCGGCGCCGGCTCAGTAAAGATCGACCCGTTCAGGCGATCGCTTCAGCGCTCGTGGCTCGCATCGGCAGATTCGAAGATGAATCCAACGCCGCCGATTATCATCACGCCCATGCCGGTACGAGGCGGTCCACGCGCACGAATCAGCGCAGGCCCCAACACCGACCTGCGAGCTTTGATGCGGGGAGAGCTACTCGACCTCGATGCACTTCTCGCTGGTGCGATTGGACGCGCAGCCGATCGCACGACGCGTCTTCACCTCATCGATGCGCGATCAGAGATCAAGAGAATTCTCGATCCAAAATGAAGCGAGCCGGCCAAAGGCCGGCTCGCATTCCACTCTGTCTTCTCTGTGCTCTG
>JBDTNA010000050.1:0-12483 GCA_039933985.1 Gemmatimonadales bacterium
GATGGTGGTCAGCGGATGCGTTAACGAGAACGGCCATCTCGTCCTTCGATGAAACGGCGAGCAGGGTAGTACCGGAATCAGTTATCGGACGCGGCTTCGGATAAGCTGAAGTCACCGTGTAGATGCGAGGCACGGCCCCGCTTTCGGCCGCGCTGTAAACGATGGACTTTCCATCCGCCGTGTACCTCGCGGCGAAAATCGTCTGGGTGCCATACGTTCGTTGCTGCATCGACAAACCGGTCGTGGCATCGCCGGCGCTAGAGCGTCGGCCCACCATGTACGCGGCGGCGCCAAGCGCGACGAAGGCCAGTGCTGCGGTTCCCCAAATTGCAGAGCTGCTGGCAAAAGACCGTGGCCGGCTCTTCGCAGACGCGGTTGGATACGCTGAGAGCTTGAGAGATGAGCCGCCATCACGAAGTGATTCACTGAACGCAGCGGCCGAGGGAAAACGATCAGCAGCAAGTTTCTCGAGAGACTTCTGGACGGTCGCATCCACATGCGGTGGAACGGTCCGGCGTTGGCCCGTAAGACTCTTCGGCGTTTCGGTGATCACCTTTGCCACAATAGACTGCGCAGTCGGCCCGACAAACGGCGGCTCACCCGCCAGCATCTCATATAGAACGCAGCCGAGTGAGTAGATGTCGGTGCGGGCGTCGACTTCGCGGGAGCCCATGGCCTGCTCGGGACTCATGTACGTCGGCGTCCCGAGAGACATTCCGGTTTCGGTCATGCGCGAGCCGCCGGTCTTCGACGCAGCAAGCGCGATTCCGAAGTCAGCAACTACGGCATGTCCGCGCTGAAGAAGAATATTCTCCGGCTTGATGTCGCGGTGAATTACACCGTGTTCGTGCGCGTACTGGAGCGCGTCAGCGACTTCATTCGCAGTACGCAACGCGTCGTCAATCGGGAGCTGCTTTTCGCGGTCGAGCCGGTCGCGCAACGACTCGCCTTCGACGTACGGCATTACATAGAACACCGTGCCGTTCACCTCGCCCGAATCGTGAAGGGCGAGAATGTGCGGATGCTGCAGGTTCGCCGTGGTCTTGATTTCGGCCAGAAAACGCTCGGCACCGATGGCGACGGCGAGCTCTGGCTTCAACACCTTCACCGCGACCTTGCGATTGTGCTTCAGATCCTCGGCCAGGTACACCGTCGCCATGCCGCCTGCGCCGAGCTCGCGGTCAATGCGATATCGGTCGGCGAGGGCAGCGGTGATTCGCTCGAGAGGGTCGGTCATGAGCCGCGAAGATACAACAGGATTGCGTGCCGCGCCGGGGAACGTTCTGACGACGGGAAAGCTTGAGATTGCGCAATACGTACTGAGTGCGCATTGGGGAACCCTGCGCGCATTGGGGAACGAGTGCGACCGTTTGGTCCTTAACCGGGTTTAGCGGGTATTATCAGTATCTACCAACCCCAAATTCTCCGAACCCGATCCATCGCTTGGCACATTTTAGAACGCTGATAATTCTGTGGCGCCTGCTCCCGCTTGGCGTCTCATTTCGCCGGGATTTTCGTCGCTGGATTTTCGCAGGGCAAGGGCTGACGCGAACCGAAGTATTTCAGGCCCGCCGCGCGAAAGCTCTCGTAGACGCGCTTGTTTCGCTCGGCCCTACGTTCGTGAAGCTCGCGCAGGTTTTCGCATCGAGACCGGATGTCGTGCCCGAGCCGTATTTATCCGCGCTCGGCACTCTCGTCGATCGCGTCCCGGCCGTGCCGTTCGAGAGGATCGAGCGCGAGATTGTCACAGCATACGGCAAACGGCCAGAAGATCTGTTTGAATATTTCGATCGCGAGCCGCTCGCTTCCGGGTCACTCGGCCAGGTATACCGCGCCCGCTACGAGGGCCGCGATGTCGTCGTGAAAGTGCTGCGCCCAGGGGTCGAGCAGCTTGTCGCCAGCGACATCCACGCAGTCAGCCGATTGCTCGAGATAATCTCGGCGCGATGGTCGAACTCGCACGTGCGCGGATTCCGCGTTGTCGTCGATGAGTTCTCCAAGCGAATTGGCGAGGAGATGGACTTTCGCCAGGAAGCGATCAATGCGATTGCAATCGCCGACCGGTTCGCGACCAATCCTCGCGTGCTGGTCCCGGCGATCGAGATGCCGCTTACGCGCCAGCGCGTAATCGTGATGGAATACATGGAGGGAACGAAGATCGACGCCCTCGCGTCACTTGTGTCGTCGGGACAATTGAGCGGGAAGCGAGTCGTAGAGTCGGTGGTAGAGGCATACATCCAGATGATGCTCGTCGACGGACTGTTTCATGCCGACCCGCATCCGGGAAACCTCCTCGTTACCGATGACGGGAGGCTCGTGCTCCTCGATTTTGGAATGGTGGTGCGCGTCGAGCCGGAGATGAGGAGAACACTGATTCGAACAGCTCTGGCCGCGGTAGGCAGAGATGCGCGCGGAGTCATCCGCGGATTCTACGATCTGGGTATCGTCGAGCCAGGCACGGACATGACGACGATCCACCGTCTTGTCGACGTTCTACTCGGCATGGCGTTCGACGGCGTCGCCTCGGCGGATATCGCGAATCGTATTCTGTCCGATCGTACTCTGGCCGACGACGTCATGCGCACCATTTACGACTGGCCCATCATTCTTCGCGGAGAGCTCGTCTACTTCGGGCGCGCTGTTGCGTTGATCGAAGGAATCGGAGCGCGCTACGTACCTGATTTCAACCCTGTTGCGTTCGCCGCTCCAGTAATTCTCAGGCATCGGCGCGCAGTTCTCGCCGCCATGGGCGACGATGTAAGCACCCAGGCAAACGTCGGCTTACTTCTCGGAAAGCTCGCCGGCGAGGTCACGAACGTCCTGGTGAATGCGTCGCGCGAAATAGTTACGATCGTCGCGAGCCAGCTTCCTTCGCTGCTGCGTCCGATTAGCGGGTTCGTGGACATGTTGCTCGGGCCGTCATTGTCACCGGGAATCGAGATCTTACCCCTCGTGACCGACGGAAGTGGACGCCGCGCTCATCCACGGTTGCTGGCAGCGGCATCGCCCATTGACGGATAACTGCCGGCTGTAGATTCGCCGAGGCGCCGATACTATCACTCTAAAAGGATGACTGTTGCGATTGCGCCGAAAATCACCCTTTTGGGCGATTGGCCGGCGAGGGCCGGATGGCCACATTTGCGGGTCAACCACCTCTACCCAGGGTCGCCCCATGCAACAGATGCAACTCGGCAATTTCTCCGTCAGTCTCGCCGTCAAAAACATAGACGCATCGCAGATCTTCTACGAAAAGCTCGGCTTTGCGGTGGCCATGGGCAAAGCTGCCAACGGATGGCTGATTCTCAGGAATGACCAGGTCGTTATCGGCCTGTTCCAGGGCATGTTCGAGAAGAACACTCTCACGTTCAACCCCGGATGGGACTCGAACGCGCAGCCACTCGATCAGTTCACCGACGTTCGCGAGCTTCAGCGCAATCTCAAGGCGCAGGGTGTTGCCCTCGCTACGGAAGCTGACGAGAGCACCACGGGCCCCGCGTCCTTCATGGTAATCGATCCCGATGGCAACCCGATTCTATTCGACCAGCATCGATGACCTCCACGCGCGCGCGGCTGTTCATCCGTTCAAACTGACCAAGCCTGGTGAGACCAGCGAGACCGTTGAGCAATCACGAAAACGGGATATTCCGGTCCGATCCCTCACCGGTCTTGGCGGTCTCCCCCTATTCACCATCGAATTTGCAAATACCTTATTAGCCACACGCATCCTTCAGGAGCCCCCAAAAATGCGAACGCGCGCTCTAGTTGTTCTGCTCTCTTCCCTCGTCCTTGCAGCACCCGCCTCCGGCCAGGGTCTCATGGACGACATGCACCGCGATGTCAGCGACACGCAGAAAAAGTTCATCGATCTTGCGCAGGCGATTCCGGAATCCGCCTACGGATGGCGCCCCACCGGCGCGCGATCGATCGGCGAAGTGCTTCTGCACATCGCATCCGACAACTATTTCATTCCGGCTGCGATGGGAAAGCCGATCCCTGCGGCGACCGGTATCAGTGCCACCGACTACAAGACGCTCGACGCATTTGAGAAGCGGAAGCTGACGAAGGCGCAGATCATTGCTGAGCTCGACGCGTCGTACGCGCATCTGCACGATGCGATGAAGCTTACGACCAACGGGAACCTCATCGAGAACATCAAGTTCTTCGGGCAGGATTGGACTCGACAGCGCGCGATGGTTTCAACCGTCACGCACATGCATGAGCACCTTGGTCAGCTGATCGCCTACGCGCGGAGCAACAACGTTACTCCGCCGTGGAGCCGGTAACGACAACAGGCCGCTGACGAAACGATCGCCTGAGCGGGTAACACCGCTCAGGCGAGTGAGGCAGGAGATATCGTCATGGAGATCCGCACCGGGTCCGTATTCATCAACCCGAGCAAAGGCTTCGGTCCTCAAGAGCGCGTAGCCGCTCCCATTGTCTTCGCGCGCGAAGTCAAATCAGCGGTCGTAGGAATTACCGGATACAGCGCCGGTTTCGTCAAGGACGACCACCACTTCGGCCGCGTCGTCGTTTCAGCTCGACATCAAGTCACATTCAACACCGTTTCCGTCACCGTCAGCCTCGGCGTACGCGATTGGTCGAATGACTGGGATGACGAATACACCGGCCTCGTTCATTTCGCCGTGCTGGCCGAGCTGATCTCACCGACCGACGTGCCTTCGCGCGGCGACCTTATCGCAACTGACGCGGAGCTCACGCAGGTCATTCAGCATTTTCGGAGCGGGCAGTTTCTGGATCCTGTCAATGTTCGTCCCGACAACTCCATCCCTCTCTTCGCGAGAAAACCGACCGGCGTTCGTCTCTGGGTGGACTATCAGGCCGACGCGACTCAACCTCCGATCAGCACGATGTCGGGATCGCTGGAAGTCATCGGTGGCGCGGGCACCGTCGTGCTGACTCCGGCGGCGAACATCGTTCCCCGTAAAGAGACGAACATTCTCCGCGGAGAAAAAGGACACACTCTCAATTTCGTCATCCCCGAAGAACGCTGTCAGGGAACCGTAACCCTTCGCGCGCGCGCTTTCAGCGCCAGCGATCCGACTCAACATTCATCACTCTTCGAGCGAACGATTCGCTTCGTCGACGTGGCGCCGCTTCAGGTACATCTCGTCGGAATTGAGGATGCCTCCGTCACTCCCTCGCGGCCCGCGCCGATGTACAACGACATGCGAACCCTGCTCAACCTCGCGGAGAAATGGTATCCGTACGGGGAAATCGCCGACACCGGTTACGAGACTCTCACCACGACCTACGACTACCGCGGAAATGTCGCCACCCTCGACCCCGCCGGATGGTACGATCTCCTCGATGACTTGTCCGACCTTCGCGGATCATCGCCGGAGATTTACGTAGCCGAGTTGCCGTTGGGCATTCCGACTGGCGACATCGGCGGCATTAGCAATTTCGGCGACGCCGCCGCATTTGCTTTTGGAAACACCAGCGGCGCAGCGCACGAGATCGGTCACTGCCTCGGCCGGGAGCACGCACCATGCGGTGGCTGCGCGGGCCCGCCCGCCGATCCCGATGGCAACTATCCGCAGTATGGTCCGTTTCCGAGGGACAGCATCGGCGAATATGGATACGATGTTGCCAACAATAATGTTCTCGATCCGGCTGCGACGTTCGATGTGATGGGCTATTCGTATCCGCGATGGATCAGTCCCTATACCTACCGCGGAATCTCCGGCTCACAACCGCTCTTCGACGACATTGGATTCTCGACGTCGCGGTCCGGTCCGGTAGTTCGAGGCAACCGACTCGTGAAGCCGATGGAAACGCTCTACCTCCAGCTCGAAATCGCGCGCGATCGACACGTCGATCGCCGGCATTCCTTCCACTATCCGGTGGCGCATCCTCTTCGTGGCAGACGGACGACGCCTTTCACTGCCGAGATTCTCGACGACAAAGGGAAACCCCTGGTTTGCGCAGCGCTCTTTCACTCCGGTTCTGCGGAACGAAAGTCCTGCGGCTGCGAAGGTGGCAATTGCTGGCCGGTGCGAGTTCGCGAAATGATCTCATTCCCGACGGGCGCTCGAAAGCTGGTGATCTGGGAAGACGATAAATCGATTTACGAAGAGGACATTCCCGATCCGCCGGTAGTGTCGATCATTGGAAAGATTGTCAAACCCGATGGCGTGTTGCTGCAATGGAAAGCCGCCGCTCACTCTCCCGATGACTTGAAGTTCATCGTTCAATGGGAAGACCGTCCGGGTATCTGGCGTGGAGTCGCACCTCGGACCGATGCAACGGAGCTGATGCTTCCGGCACGACGCTTTGCGGGACGAACACTCGCCATTCGAGTCCTGGCCTCGTCCGGTATTGCGACCGGGATAGCAACCGACGCGGTTGAATTTCCTCGTTCTGCCGATAGACCTCGTCCTGATATCGCATTGGTCGGCCCGATCGATGGCAATATTCCGCGAATTCTGACCGCTACGATGTCGCATGTTCCAGGCGAATCGGGATCGATCGCGTGGTTCGACGAAGCAGGCGCCGAGTTGAGCGGGGGTCGGATGCTCGACACGGCGAGGCTGTCTGATGGTGAGTCGATGGTCAGAGCAGTCGCCGTTCGATCAGGGCGTCTCGAGCAGAAAGCGTGGCTCGTCATAAAGAAAGGCGGTGTGGTCACCGCAGTGCAGGAAGTTCGCCCGCGCTCGAATGAGCCTCACATCCATCCGCACCCGACAAGCGACCACTAAGGAGACTTACGTGCAGATCATAAACTCATCGGCAAGCTTTCCGAGCATCAAGAACGCCGCGCAGACACCTCAGCCTGTGCCCGTGGACTTCGCTACCCCGGTGACCCAGGCAGTCGCGATTCTGACCGGATTCGATGTTCAGTTCACGCGTTCCAACGACGATCATCATTTCGGATTGATGAACGTTCGCCTCACGACCGCTCCGCCCATCGGCGCATCGGTCGTTGTAACAGTCGATTTCGATCTCAGGGATTGGAGCGGGAACCACGATGATGCGTATCAGGGTGAGGTGTTCTTCGCCGTCGTTGGCGAGTAACCCTGAGAATAGGGTCGGAGCCTAAGTTCATAACTAGAAACTAAGTTATAAGGCATCTCGTAGTGACGGAAGATCGGGGAGTAGCCCGCGACCAGGCAGGTCGCGGCTCTCTCAAAACTTCTTCCTCACATAGAGGGTCTTATGAGATTCTCCACTCGACTGCTCATGCTCCCGGCGCTGATCGGATGTCCGGGCCTCGCAGTACTCGAAGCGCAGGTCAAACCTGCGTCCGCTACAGCAGAAATCGCCCCAGTCAGTGCTCGCTGGAACCGGCTCGTACCGAAATTCGCCGACGAGGCCGCTGCAAGCCGGAAGGCTGCAAGGCAAGCCGCAGCCGGTGACTCCGCCGCATTGCGCCGAATCGCAATGGCGCAGCCGCCGTTGCCGTTCCGGACATATACGCTCTTGAGCGTGGCCCAGTACGCCGCGGTGAATTCTGCGCGAGACAAGCGCGACGTTTCCTCCGACGCTGCTGTTGCAAGTGCATCCGCCGCAGTGATCGCGGAGATGTATCCCGATTCCACAGTGCGCGCCTCTATTTTTCGCGAGCTTGCCCGTGATCTCGATAAGGTACGAGCCGCATCGCGCGGACAGGCGCGAGCGACCGCCGGCGGAAGTCTCGGCGAGGACATCGCTCATCGCGTGATCGCGTGGGCACCGACCTTCAACCTGGTAGCGCCATGGAAAGGCACGATTCCTACCGGCCCGGGCATGTGGTACAGCGCCAGGGGCATCCCTCCGATCGGAGTCACTCTCACCACTGCGCGGACATGGGTGCTCGATTCGGCCGCCCAGTTCCGACCCGCGCCACCTCCGTCATTCGATTCGCCGGTATTCAAGGCAGCACTCGAGGAAGTTCGGAGAGTCGCGCGGGAGCGTACGCCTGAACAGACAAAGGTCGCGCAGAAATGGAATGACTCGGATCCCTGGACGATGTGGAATCAGACCGCTGTGGATGCGATTCGCCGCAACCACATGTCGGACGCACAGGCCGCGCGAGTGCTCGCCGTGCTGAACGTCGCAGCGATGGATGCGGTGGTCGCCTGCTTCGAGGCCAAGTATCACTACTGGACGATCAGACCTTCACAGGCTGACACGACACTCGTGCTTGCCGACAGCGTTGGGCTTCCAAACTTTCCGTCGTTCCCGTCGGGTCACGCATGCAGTGCCGGCGCGTTCGACGCTGCGCTCGGCAATTTCTTTCCGGGTGAGCGCACGCAGATCACACGCATCGCCGAAGAGCAGGCGATGTCGCGACTCTACGGAGGAATTCATTATCGCTACGACAACGATGGCGGGTTGGAGCTCGGGAGGGTGATCGCGCGATATGTCGTCGCTCGAGAGAAACAGGGAGCGCTGAATGGGTGGCGTAGTGCTCCGGTGGCGCGTAAACCCTAACTCCTGGGTTTCAGAGAAAGAACAACGTCAAAAGCTGGCAGGGAGGATGGGGAGGTTGGGAGATTGGGGAGACATCACTGCGACCGCGAGACAAAAAGCAAAAAAAAAATGATTGTTGATTGTCTTGATCTACAGTGCGTAGGGATGCCTCCCCAATCTCCCAATCTCCCCATCCTCCCTGCCAGCTTTTGATTTCTCTCCATCCTTTCAAGTCGCGCGACGATCAGCCCTTCCGCAGTCCGAGCCGTTCCTTGAGCTTCTCGAAGCGCGGATCACTCCGCAGGTCCTTGAAAGTAGGCCCCATGATCATGGTGCTGATCGAGCGGTCGTCTATGGATTTGTTGAGCCAGACGAATGTCTCATCCATGTCACCCAATCCCGCCTGCACCATCGCAACCTGGAAAGCGCCGACACCAGTACGGTCAAACCTGGCGCGCAGGTCGGCAAGCAGCTTGTTCGCTTCGTCCCGCTGTCCCGACCGTCCGAGCATGTATCCAAGCAGTCCTCGAAACATCGGATCGCCGGCATCCGCTTGCGGTCGCAGAACAGCAATGGCTTCCGGCAGTCGCTGAAGCTGGTTGTAGTCCTGAGCGATAACGAACGCGACGGCTTGAAGTGGCGGCTTAACCGCGGCGACCCGATCGAGTTGAGCAAGTGCTTCCTCGAAGCGGCCGTTCGCGAAGTAACCGCTCGACAACGAAACATGCGCATACGGATTTAGCGGATCTGTCTCGAGCGCAAGCTGCGCCTCTGCCAACTCTTCCTTCGGCCGGCTGGCCCAGCCGTGCAGTGTGGACATCGATCGGTGATAGCTGGAACGCGTTGGATCGAGAGCGATCGCGCGCCGAATCTCCCGTTCGGCTGCGGGGAAATCGAGCGTGACTTCGAGGACACGGCCGAGCGCGTAATGAGCTTCTGGAAGCGCATCGTCGAGAGAGATGGCTTTTCTTGCCGAGCTCTCAGCGAGCGCAAAGAGCTCGCGAAGCGGCATTCCCGGATCACTTGTTGTCCGGCCGCGACGCACTTGAACCAGTGCCAGGCCGGCATGGGCGGCGGCGTAAGTGGAATCGGCTTTGATGGCTTCCTGGAAATACTCCAGCGCCTTCCAGACGCCGGCTTGACTCCGCATCAGGATCGGATCGGAACCGCGAAGATATGCTTCGTACGCCACCATGCTTCGCGGGTGATGCCGGCGAAGCTGCCTGTCCTTATCGAAGCGCAGTCCAAGCTCGCCGGCAACAGTCCGGACAATCTCATCCTGCACCGCAAACATGTCCTTGAACTCGCGATCGTATGCCTGCGACCAGAGAGTGGAGCCGTCGCGCGCAGCGATGAGCCGCACCTCGACGCGGAGCTGCGAGCCGCGCTTCTGAACTCCGCCCTCGAGAATGTTCGAGACTCCCAGGCTGTCCGCGATCTGGCGAACGTCCATCTTCCTGTCTCTGAATGCGGAGGTCGACGTGCTCGCGATGACGCGCACGCCGCCGCCCCTCGCCAGCGTGGCGATCAGGTCTTCTGTTATCCCGACGGCAAGCGGCGCGTCGATGGAGTCGCCGCTGAGATTCGCGAGCGGGAGCACTGCAATCGACGGTTCCGCAACACGGGACGCGCTCACTGCAGACCTCGACGCCGAGTCACGCTGGCCGGACCAGAGCATGAAGCCGAGGATCGCGACGACCACTGCCGCAACGCCAGTGAGAAGGACCACGCGCCGCTTTTGCTTTGGCCGACTGGTGTCGGATGCGATCCCATCGCGACCATCGAATGTCACCTTTCCCAAATCGATGAGCACGTCCGCTGCGCTTGCGTACCTCTCTTCGCGGTCTTTTTGGAGCAGACGCTCTACCACGGCACCGAGCTGAGTGGGCAGGCCTGCACACACACTTCGCAGCGGTTCCGGCTGGTCATGGAGGATGGCCTGCAGAATGACGCGGTCACTTCCCCCGCGGAACGGCCGCTGCCCGGCAAGCATCTCGTAAAGAACTACGCCCAGTGACCACAAATCGCTTCGGTGGTCCACCGCATCGCCCCGCACTTGTTCGGGCGACATGTACGCGACAGTACCCGGCGTGGACCCAGGCCGAGAGGCGCTCACATCACTCGCCTTCGCCAATCCGAAGTCGAGGAGTTTTGCTGTCCCATCGGGCTCGAGCATGATGTTGCCGGGCTTCACGTCGCGGTGGATGATGTTGCGCGAGTGAGCTGCGTTCAGCGCGCGCGCCATCTGAGTTGCGATC
Source organism: Gemmatimonadales bacterium (assembly GCA_039933985.1). Taxonomy (GTDB): domain Bacteria; phylum Gemmatimonadota; class Gemmatimonadetes; order Gemmatimonadales; family Gemmatimonadaceae; genus UBA4720. Next base: position 10,671 of record JBDTNA010000050.1, read on the forward strand.
GCGATTGCTTCGTCGGGTGGGATCGCGCTTTCCGCAAGTCGCCGCTTGAGGGTGTTGCCTTCGCAAAGCGCCATGGCGATGAATGGCTGACCATCTGCTGTCTCACCGATCTCGTGAACAACGCAAATGTTCGGGTGCTGGAGCGCTGCGGCCGCACGTGCTTCGGCGAGAAGCCGCTCTTCTGCGTCCCCGTCACTGACCACGTGCGGGTAGACGAACTTGAGTGCCACGTCGCGACCGAGTCGCGTGTCGCGCGCTCGATAAACTGTCCCCATTCCGCCGCGACCGAGAAGTCCCACAATGCTGTAGCGACCGATTAACGCGCCATCCTGCAGCATGTTCTCCTCGCGCAGTCGTGCCGAGGGTGGTGAGTCACTGCGTGAGCCGACGGCTTCTTCCACAGCTTCTGCGAGAATCGGCGGTGACATGACGGCGCTTCCGAAATTCGCAAAGAATTTCTCCGCCTCCTCGGACGCCGCCACAAGCGACTGAAGATCTGCTCGAAGCGTCTCGTTGCCAGCGCACGCTTCCGCAATGAACGACGCTCTCGCGTCATGCGGGAGCTCCAGTGCACGATCATACAGCCTGTCCAGCTCGTCACTCATTTTGAATCCGGAAGGGCGTGCTCCAGTTCACGATACAGCCATGCCTGCGCCATAGTCCAGTCACGTTTCACCGTCGCCGGTGAAAGCCGCAACGCTTCGGCGGTTTCTTCAATTGTCATTCCGCCAAAAAATCTGCACTCCACGATCTTTCGTTGACGTGGGTTGTGTTGCTCGAGTTTTACGAGCGCCGCGTCGAGCGCGATCAATGCTTCAGGCAGCGCCTCCGACGTATCGCCATTCCCCTGCAGAACTTCTTCGAGCTCGTGGAGCGGCACATAGTTGCGCGACCCTTCACGCTTTGCGGCGCTTTTTCTCTTGGCGTAGTCGAGAAGTATCTGTCGCATGGCGGTCGAAGCAACTGCCATGAAATGAGGGCGATTCACCCATTGCGGCGATGTCTGATCGACGAGACGCAGATACGCTTCGTGCACGAGCGCCGTTGTATTGAGAGTGTCATCGCCTTCCCAGCGCTGCCGCTGGATGCCGGCGAGGTGGTGAAGCTCTGCATACACAAGTGGAAACAGCTGCTCGAAGGCGTCCCGGTCTCCAGCCCGTAAAGCATCGAGAAGTTGAGTTACCGAGCTCTGTTGAGAATCACTCATTTTCGATGGTCGGGGGCGCGGCCCGCGCGCAAGCGAGCGCGTGTCCGAGTCAGGAATTAGCGCGCCCAACACCCCCGCGCCAGATCATCCTCCGGGAGAAACATCCGGAGCGTTCCGATCAAATGAGCTGATCGTTCACGGTTTGTCGTTTATGAGCTGAGTCCGTGATGAGTGCTCGGCACAACGTCCGGATGCAACTGCAGGGAGATCATCCACCCATCCCGGAGGACGCCATGCATCACCTCAGCCTCACACCAGCTCCGTTTGCCAACTCGCGCGCGATCGCCATCGGCGCGCTTGTCTGCGCCGCATCCCTGGCAGGATGCAAGGACGCGAGTGCGCCTGTTGCTCCCGGCTCGCGCTCGGTCGACGCGCCGCCGTCGGAACCTGTGTACACACTCGGCTCTGGATCGAGCTCCGTCCTTCTTGGACGCGCGAACTTCAGCGAGCCATCAAATCCGAACTTCAAGGTGAAGCGCATCACCGGCGACTGGCAGATGGAGCTGAAGGCCAAGCCGAGCTTCGACCTCGCCGTCCAGACAATCACGTTTCAGCCCGGTGGACAGAGTGGCTGGCATAGCCATCCAGGTCCGGTCTTCATCCAGG
>JBDTNA010000051.1:0-12388 GCA_039933985.1 Gemmatimonadales bacterium
ACGCGACAGCAATCCACAGTACCGCGGCGTGAAGAAGTTCGGCGGCGAGAAGGTCGTCGCCGGCAACATCATCGTTCGCCAGTGCGGCACGAAGTGGCACCCCGGCCGCAATGTCGGTCTTGGCACTGATTTCACGATCTACGCACTAATCGACGGCGTCGTGAAGTTCGAGCACAAGAACCGCACCCGCTTCAAGATCAGCGTTTACCCCGCTGATGCTGAATCGGCGGCGTAGCTTGTTTGGCAAGTGACGAAAGCCTCCGCAATGCGGGGGCTTTTTTTTGCGTGTAAGGACAACATCGAAAACCACGGATCCCAGATCCCAGAGGCGTGGACAATAGATGCGAGGGACGGACCTCGAGTCTCGAATCTGAGCCTCTGTCATCTCTGATCCGTGATTTTCGAAGTTGACCTTCCTGGTTTCGAAACCCCGGGCGTTACCCTTGCGTACAATTCTGCAGAAGGATCCCCCAACCAGAGACTGACATGGCGTTCATGGATAAGCTGAAGGAAGAGCTCGACCGCGCAGGGCGTGCAGCGCAGGACGCGCTCGACGAAGGAAAGACGCGGCTCGAAGCGTTCCGTACGCGGCAGCTCGCCGACAAGGCAGCGCAGGCACTCGGCTACGCCGTGTACCGCGCCAAACAGTCCGGCGGAGAGATAGAGGCCGACACGTACACGCGACTCGCGGCTACCCTCGCAACGCATGACGCAGAGGCATCGAAGCACGAGGCAGATCTCGAGACGGCGAAGGCATCGCGCCGCGCGGACTCGAGCGCCTCTTCCTCGACATCTTCGGCGTCATCGTCGACCGCCGATGCGAAGGCTACCGCGTCTGCCGCAAGCGATCCGGCAGCAGCGCCAGACGCAGATATTTCGGGCTGATCCTGATCGGCGGCCAACAAGAAGGGCCCGGCTTTCGCCGGGCCCTTCTTCGTTCATGAAGAAATCTATCGGCTGATCGGTGTAGCCTTGCCGGGCGGCAGGGTCTTGTACCGCTCAGTCAGAAGCTGCTGGCGATCGGGCTCAGTGAACTCGCGCCCTTTCACCAATACATGCTCGGCCACTGTCGTGAACTCGAACGGGTCGCCGCTCCACACGACGACGTTTGCATCGCGTCCGGACTGGAGCGAGCCAATGCGATCGGCGACTCCAAACACTTCAGCAGGTGTCAGGGTCAGTGCGCGAAGCGCGTCGTTCCAGGACATTCCATAAGCGACCGCGTTTCCGCCTTCCTGCTTCATGTTGCGAACGTTGAACGTCGCTTCATCTCCCGGACCGTTGCCGATGAGAACGACGGTCACGCCGGCCCGCCGCAGAAGTCCTGCATTCTCCTGATTCTGTCCGAGGGCGTTAAAGCTTCCCGGAATGTTGTTCATCGCGCCCGTGAAGACCGGAACCCTTGCGGCAGCAAGCTTGTCGGCAACCATCCACGCTTCGGCACCGCCTCCGATCTGGATCTTGATTCCGTAGTCCTTGCCGAATCGAATTGCAGCGTCGATGTCAGTTGCCTTGTCAACGACGACGAGAAGCGGAAGACGTCCTTCGACGACCGGAATCATCGCAAGAAGATCGGCTCTCGTTGCTGAATATTCCCGTGTCTCCGAGCGCTCGTAGGCAGCACGATTCTGCATGAACGCCCGAGTGTCCTCGATGAGCGAGCGAAGCTTTCCCATCAGCTCACCGCGTGATCCGGTTCCCGCACCGTTCGGATCGCCCATCTGTGCGACCATCGCGATCGGCGTCTTGATCACCATGTCGCTCGGCATTCCGTCGACGAGACTGAGAATCGCCGCCTGTCCCGATATGAGTTGACTTCCGCCGGGGAGAATCACGACGTTCGTAATTCCTTCGCGGCGCGCAGGGGCGATCAGAACCGATCCGGAATTCAGTCCTTCCCACGGAGTGAAGGCCGCGGCGATGTTGTCCTTGCCACGTGCGGATTCATTGCGCGTGTCTGTAACCTGGCCGACTTCCACGAGACCAAGCTGCGTCGCCGAGTTGATGAGGCCAGGCGTCACCCACTTTCCACTCGCATCGATTCGACGAGCGTCGGCGGGAATCGTCAGGTTCGCGCCCACCGCGACAATTTTACCGTCGCGAATGAGTACCGTTCCGTTCTCGATTGGCGCACTCGAGACGGGATAAACTCTTCCGCCCGTAATCGCGATCGTCTGCGCGCTCGCAATGGTGGCAGCGATTGCAACTGCGCTGAATGTTGCTGCAACTCTCGAGGCTGTTCTCATTTTATATGTCATCGGTTCATACCTGGAATCGGAACAAAGCCAAGCTCGAAGTCCGTGCGCCACTGCTGGCGCGGATCGAGGCGGTCATACAGCATTGCGCCGTCGATCCACACTTTTTCCGGGCGCGAATAAACGCTGAACGGATCTCCGGACCACAGTATCACGTCCGCGTTCTTTCCCGGTTCGATCGATCCGATCCTGTCGTCGAGGCCAAGCTGCCACGCCGGATTGATCGTGATCCACTTGATAGCTTGATCTTCGGAAACGTCGATGCCCACTGCCTTGCCGGCAGCAATCGCCTTCGCCGCTTCCTGATTGAGCCGTTGCGATCCCGACGGGTCGTCAGAGTGCACAGCGACCTTCACTCCAGCGCGATCTGACAACGCGATGTTGCCGACAATTCCGTCGAGCGCTTCCATCTTGAACGACCCCCAATCGGCCCAGAGCGACCCACCGATGCCTTCCTTTGCGAGGATGTCGGCGATCTTGTAGGCCTCGACCCCGTGATGGAACGCGCGAATCTTGTATCCGAATTCCTTTGAGATGTCGATCATCTGCGCCATCTCGTCGGCGCGATAGCAGTGGTTGTGCACGAGGATGTTGCCGCGCAGCACTTCGGCGAGCGTCTCGTTACCGAGGTCGCGTCCGGGAACGTCACCCTTGTGATCCTTGTTCCATTTGTCCCACTTTCTGCGATACGCCTCGGCGGCGATCCATGCGGCGCGGTATCCGGCGACGTTACCCATGCGCGTGGACGGACCGCGACTGGCGTAGACGCGCTTCGGGTTTTCGCCACACGCCATCTTGAGGCCGTACTTCGCGCCGGGGAATTTCATGCCCTGCACAGTGCGCGATGGAACAACCTTGAGAACAACGCTGCGTCCCCCGATCAGGTTCGCCGAACCAGGCAGCACCTGAAGAGTCGTCACGCCGCCCGCAAGATTCCGCGGGAACTGCGGATCCTGCGGCCACACCGAATGCTCGGCCCACACGTGTGCGGTGACGGGATTCGTCGCTTCGTTGCCATCGCTGTTCGCCTGCACTCCGGGTGCGGCGTACACACCGAGATGCGAGTGCGTGTCGACGATGCCTGGCGTTACATACTTGCCGGCTCCGTCGATCACAGTTGCGCCAGCGGGAACAGTGACGCTCGCTCCGACCGCGACGATCTTGCCATCAGCGATCGAGACCATTCCGTTCCGAATCGTCGGACCGGCCGCGGTCATGATGTTCACGTTGCGAATTACAAGCGGACCCGAAGCGGTGCGGGTGTAGGTGCTTGGAAACGGGTCGGCATTTGGTATTGACTGGCCGCCCAATCCGGTTGTCGCCGTAGTGTCCTTCGCCGCTACCGGGGCCTGAGAGGATGTTGTCTTTGCCGGCGCACAGGCACTAATGGCCGCGACAGCGACAATCGACAGTAAAAGACTTTTCATCGAGATGATGCTCCTCCGGAGCTCATGTACATGAACTGACTTTCGAACGGGGGATAACTTAGCAGTACCAGGGGTGCGCCGCATGAAGCGTGATGTAAGAAAAATGGCGCGCAATTATTGAAGTGTTGTCCGCCATGCGACATAGCGGCCAACCTTGTCAGTGCATACGGCATCGACGCCCGCAACGTGGAGTCGTTGCCACTCGGATTCGATGTTCGGCGTCCACGCAATGACGCGTCCGCCGCATGCATGAACGTCGACTACGAGAGACGCGTCGACGAATTCAGCGTGCTGCCAGAGATCCGTCGCTCCTGCGGCGCGCATCGCGCGGCAGCTGTCGACCAGATACGAGACCTGTAGAATTCCGGTGTGGATCGCCGGCATGAGCTCGATCATGCGCTTGATCGTTCGGTGATCGAATGAATGGACCGCGTAGGCATCGATGTTCCGCACGTGCCTGCGAAGACATCTCACGACGTCGTTTTCAATTGCGCGACCCTTGATCTCGATGAAGACGGCTGCCCGTGTGCCGATCGCCTCGAGAGTGTCGTCAAGAGTCGGGATCGCGATGTCATCGGCGAGTTTGATCCTGGCCAGCTGTTTCGAATCGAGTGAGGCGATCGGTACCGGCCCATCGACGCCCGCAACGACCGGATCATGATGGACCAGGAGAACGCCGTCGGCGCTCGAGTGTATGTCCAGCTCGATGCCACTTGCTCCAGCCTCTATCGCCGCGAGGAAAGCCGCGATCGAGTTTTCCGGCAGGTTGTCATGCAAACCGCGGTGAGATATCGAATCGGGAGGGGAAGGCTTTGGGTACATTGCGGCTAATCTTAAGCCTTAACTCCGGACGGTGCCGGGCGTCTACCATTGTGAGTGAATGACTTCCGAAACCCAGGGCGGCGGAGACTCCGATCGAGAGCTGATCGAGCGATGGATGGCGGGCGATTCGAGGGCGGCAACGCTGCTTGTCGGCCGACATGCCGACGCGCTAGCGCGATTCGCGGTGAGCTCAGGGGAACGCGAAGAGATCGAAGAGCTGGTTCAGGACACGTTCGTGCGGGCTTTTTCGTCGATCGATTCGTTTCGCGGAGAGAGCTCACTCAGGACGTGGCTCTTCACGATCCAGAAGCGGCTGATGCTGGATCGCCGGCGATCGGAAAAACGACAGCGTGCGACCGTGCCGGTAGAAGCGGGGGATGCAGTAACGGAATACGACGCACTCGACGCGCTGCTTGCCGAGGAGACGGAGTCCCGGGTTCGAAGAGCGGTAACGGCCTTGTCCCCGACGCAGCGAGAGGTGTTTTCACTGCGGGTGGAGCAGGGCCTGTCATACAAGGATATAGCGGAGATCGTCGGGACTACCGAGGGTGCCGCGAGGGTTCATTACCACAACGCGATGCGCGCTGTGAAGGAGTTCGTCAGTGAATGATTGCGTAGTCACAGGAGTGCGGGACGCACTGCCCGATCTGTTGCACGGCCGGCTCAGCGAGCTGGACACGGCGACGATGACGGCGCACGTCGGGTCGTGCCCGGAATGCCGGGCCGAGCTCGCACTTCTTCGCGAAGTCAAAAGCGCGGCGCCGCTGGCGCCAGAGATGGATGTCGTTCGAATCGCCTCGTCGCTGCCGCGTTACGGTGGCGCAGCGGTGATGCACACGCTTCCGGCGAAACCGGCCAGAAAAACATCGCTGCGATTTGCGATGCTCGCCGCAGCTGCGGCGCTGGTCGTCGCTCTTGGAGGCGTTGCAGTTACGACCGTCAGGAACTCGAACGACGCAGCGCAAGCGAGCGCTGTTGCGTCCGCGACGCAGTCAGGGGCAACACAGTCCACTGGGACAGCCGAGATTGTTGCGCCGGCGGCTTCTGCGCCTGATCAATCGGTGACGAAAGAGCCAACCCGTGTCGGAATAGCGCCGGTCCAGAAACAGGTTGCATCGCTGTCGTTTGTCGGTGGCACGCAGGATTTGAGCGACTCCGAGCTCGAGATGCTGCTTGCGGAGCTCGATGGAATGGAGAGTATTCCTGCCGCTGAGCCGCAGTCAGTGACTCTTTCGGTTGAAGGCATCGAGGGCGGAACATGATCGGATTGGTGGGAAAGAGTTTCGTCAGGTCGGTGATGATCCTTGTCATCCCGACTGCTGTCGCATTCGCGCAACAGGGTCCTCCTCCCCCTCAGGGAATGGAGGCGGGTCCGAGGCGGCAGATGCTCGAGCAGCGGCTGCGTGAGCGGACGGGCGAAGTCGTGAAACGCCGGCTTCAGCTTACCGACGACCAGATGACAAAGCTTCAGAACGCGAACCGGCAGTTCGAGCAGCAGCGCTCGGCTCTTCTAATGAAGGAGCGCGACGTCAGGCGAGAGCTCCGGCAGCAGCTGACGTCGGGCACCGCTGATCAGAACCGCGTCGGCGTGCTGCTCGATCAGGCAATGCAGCTCGAGCGACAGCGGCTCGATCTCACGCAGAACGAACAGCGCGAGATGGCCAGGTTCCTGACGCCGGTGCAGCGCGCCAGGCTGTTTGGCTTGCAGAACGAGATGCGCCGCAGAGCGCAGGAGCTGCGCAATCGCCAGCAGGGACCTCAGGGTCCCGGTGCTCTGCGCGGAAAGATGCGCCCCCCTCGTTAGAGCTTGTCCACCGGGGGCATCAAGTGTAAATACCGAATTCTGCCCGGGTGGCGGAATCGGTAGACGCAAGGGACTCAAAATCCCTCGCCGTTAGCGGCATACGAGTTCGAGTCTCGTCCCGGGTATTCCACCGACGCCCACGCATTCTCCTTTGCGTGGGCGTCGGTTTGTTTTGTGCGATTGAGGACTTAGGACCTTTGCGGATTCAGGACCAACCGCAATTGCTGATCGAGGATTATTGCGGACCGCGGACACACGGCAAAGGATTGCGGAGCGGGACGAACATCCCTCGGTCCTCGGCGGTGAGTCCTCCGTCCGCAATAATCCTCGATCAGCAATTGTAGTGAGTCCTGGATCCGCAAGGGTTCGTAATCCTCGGTCCTCGAGGGTTCATCATCCTGAATCCTCCTGTCAGTTCGATTCCGGCTTTGATATCATGTGACCATGAGCGACATGCGAGCGGTTGTCATTACGGCCCCCGGCGGACCGGAAGTTCTGGAGATCCAGTCGCGACCGATTCCGGAACCCGGGCTCAATCACATTCGGGTGCGGGTTCACTCCTCCGCACTCAACAGAGCCGACATTTCGCAACGGCTTGGCCGATACCCGGCGCCGCCGGGCGTTGCGCCGGATATCTCGGGGCTCGAGTACGCAGGAGAGGTGGACACGCTCGGCCCCGATGCGAGGATGTGGGAGGTCGGGACACGTGTGATGGGCATCGTCGGCGGTGGCGCGCACGCAGAGTACCTGTGCGTTCACGAGCGCGAAGTTATGCCAATTCCCATCGAGCTCACATGGGAGGAAGCCGCCGCCATTCCGGAAGTATTCCTCACTGCCTACGACGCGATGTTTCGGCAGCTGCACATGCGCATGGGCGAGAGATTCCTGATTCACGCAGTTGGAAGCGGTGTCGGTACCGCCGCAGTTCAGCTGGCTCGCGTAGCGGGCCTGAATTCGATCGGAACATCCCGCACTCCGGACAAGCTGAGGCGGGCGGGAGAGCTGGGATTGACTGCGGGAATCCACGCGTCTGCCGATTGGCCGGAAAAAGTTCTGGCGAACACTCAAGGCGCCGGCGTGCATGCAATTCTGGATCTGGTGGGCGGTGGCTATCTCTCCGGAAACCTCAACGTGCTCGCGCAGCGTGGGCGCATGATCTCCGTCGGGCTCACCGCTGGAAGAAGTGCGGAGCTCGACATGTCGGCGTTGATGAGGAAGCGAATTCACATCATGGGAACCACGCTTCGCGCACGACCAATCGAAGAGAAAATCACGCTTGTCCGTGATTTCGCCGATCGCGTGCTGCCGTTCTTCTCATCGCGCAGGCTGAAACCCGTGCTCGACAGCGTTCATTCATTCAACGACATACGCGACGCGCACGTATTGATGGAGTCGGATTCGAGTTTCGGCAAAATCATCCTGCGTTGGGACTAGAGACACTCATAGATGCCGTTCGACCTCAGTGCTTTTTCGCTCGTTGATATGCTGCAGTGCGGTCGCGCGGTCCGGCGAGCCGCTGCGCCGAGCCAGTCGATGGAGGAGGCAGCACGCGCGGTAGTCGACTACTTGTACGAGGAATGCTTCACGGCCTCCAGCGAGCCGCACCGTTGCGTGCTGATCCGCTTTTACAAGACGGTTCCATTTGGCGAGCTTGATCCCTCGCGGCAGGATTTCGCGCGCAATCTCCTCGCGGGTCGAACGCCTCGCCCGGACATGAAGTGCCTTACCCTCCTCGCGACCAACGGCCAGGAGCCGGAATGGCGCGACCCCCGTCAGTCAGTAGGTCATCGCGCAGTTCCGCTTCCAAGCGTTCAGATGGTTGAGCAGGCGCCGATGATCTCGCAGCTGATCAAGGAAATGGGGCTCGAGATAAGCGATGTACTTGCTCCCGATCCGACGTTCGTCCATCAAAGTGCCGGAAAGACTTACAATGTTTTTCACGTTCCGGTTGCGATGGGAAGTCCGTACATACCGGCCCAGATCGAATTCGTCGAGAAGTACGGAGTTCATTCCGTAATCGGCTTCGGCGGCCTGTTGGGAGACGGAGAGCTATTCGCGGTGATCATGTTCTCGCGCGATCCAATTCCGGCCGATTCTGCCGGTCGGTTCCGCAACATCGCTCTTGATGTGAAGGCGGCGATCCATCCTTTTGCACGGCCTGCCGTATCGATCGACCTGCATTCCTGACAAAAGCCTGACAACCGGCCCGGTTGGGGGGTCAACAACACGCCCGCGGCCCACGTATAACTTTCAATGATGTCGATTTTCAAGCTTCTTCTGGCGCTTCAGGGTCCGCTGACGCCGGCAACTACTGTCGTATCCGCACCTGTGGACAGCGTTGCGCTCTCTCTCCCCGATGCGCTGAGCCGAGCGCTCCGTATTGGAGACGAGGCTCGCGTGGCCGCTGCGCAGGTGGACATAACCGATGCGCAGGTGACGATCGCCCGCGCCTCCGGGCTTCCTCAGCTGCGCCTGACGACAAACCAGTCGCACGTCTACGAAAGCGCTCGCGCAGCAGCTGTCGGCGCGATCTTCAATCAGCCGAATACCTACACGGCGAACGCGACGTTTTCGCAGACCCTGTTTCAGGGTGGCAGGGTCGTCGCTGCGTCTCGTGCCGCGTCGAATTTGAGGAACGCATCACGCCTCGATCAGACTGAAGCGCTCGCGCAGGTTTCGATCGATGTGCAACGCGCGTATCTGCAGGCTCTGTTCGCAGGACGGCTGGCAGAGATTCAGGACACTTCATACGCGCTTGCCGGCGAGAGACTGACGCAGGTACAGCAGTTCGAGAAAGCGGGACGCGCGTCGCGCTACGATGTTCTTCGCGCACAAGTCGAGCGGGCGAACCTCCAGCCGGCCGTGATTCAGGCGCGAAGCGACGTCGAGCTCGCGCTGGTCGAGCTCAAGAGATTGATCAACACGCCTCCGGGCCAGGCGCTCAAGCTTACGACTCGGATCGACACTGCCTCGGTGGTGCGATGGATCGCGGATCTGCGTGCGGACAATCGCGGAATCGACCGTGCAGCCGTGAGATCTGCGCAGCTTGTTTCGAACGCGCGTCATTCTGCAATCTCCGTGGCACGCGCCGATCTTCTGCCGACGGTGAGCATCAACGGAATCTTCGGTGGCCAGGCTTTTCCGCAGAGCGGATTACCGACACAACGCGGCCGTTTTGAAACGGTGACCTGTCCCGCGGGATCGCCAACCGATCGAGTTTGCACGGCGCAAAACGGAGGATGGTTCCGGGATCGCTCGTTCGGCGTTCAGGTTGCGTGGCCGATCTTCGACGGACTGAGGGCCAAGGGCGCGATCGATCTCGCGTCTGCCCAGGCCCGCCTTGCCGATCTCGAGCTTGCAAGAACGCGAGAGCGCATTGCGAGCGAAGCTGCGGCATCGAACGCGGAGCTTGATCGCGCCGAAGCGTTGTTTGCCGCGCGCGGCCAGAATGCAGCCGAGGCAGCGGAGGCGTTCAAGCTGGCGAGCCTGCGTTACTCGCGCGGACTGGCGACTCAGCTCGAAGTCGCGGACGCTCAGCTCGCGCTCACCGTCGCAAGTACGAACGAAGCTCGCTCGGTCTACGATCTGTATCTTGCAGCAGCCGGATACGCGCGGGCCATAGGAAGACCACCGCATCTTTTCGATATTCCGAATGCTCCGCGCACCGCTCTACCTCCATCCGCGAAAAGTGAACCGTAAGAGATCATTCGTCGCCGCAATTGCGATTGTCGCCTCGGTAGTTGTTTCAGGCTGCTCCAAGGCGAAGAGCGAGGCGCCCGCGGGCGATCGTCCACCCGCCGGATCGGCCGTTGCCGGCCCTGGCGGTGCAGCAGGCGCGCGCGGAGTGCAAACGTTGACGCTCGCGCCAACTGATGTGTCGATCGCGCGAATCGCAAGCATCGTCGATGGAGTGCCGATCACCGGTAATCTTCGTCCGATCGAGACAGTTGCAGTTCGTGCTCGCCTCGAGGGAGACCTGGAAGGCATCTACGTTCGCGAGGGCGACTACGTGCGCAACGGCCAGCTGCTCGCGCGTTTCGAATCGACAGAGCAGGTGAGCGGGCTTCAGAGCGCATCGGCGGATAGAGCCGCTGCCGAGGGCGATCTTGCGACGGCGGAATGGAATCTCAAGCAGTCCGAGGATCTGTTCAAAGCCGGTGCGATTGCAGAAGGCGAGCTGCGTGTCGCCCGGAACTCAGTCGGAACAGCACGCGCGCGGTTGGCAGCTGCACACTCGCGCGTGAGATCGAGCTCGTCGAGCAATCGCGACACGCGAGTACTTGCTCCGACTGCAGGAACCGTCGAGAAGCGAATGGTAGAAAATGGAGAGCACATCGCACGCGGGGCGCAGATGTTCAGCGTCGTTCGCAACGACATTCTCGAGTTGGCAGCCGCAGTGCCCGAGAAGCTTGCGAACTCCGTCGCGCCCGGACAATCGGTTGAATTTCTTGCCAACGGCCGTTCGTTCACGGGCCGCGTGGCGCGGGTCAGCCCGACGGTCGATCCGCTGTCGCGATCGGTAGCCGTTTACGTGCAGGTGCCGAACGCGAATGGACTGCTCAAAGGAGGGACCTTTGCGACCGGCACTGTTCTGGCACGTACAATCGCAAATGCGATTACGGTTCCAACGTCAGCGGTCAAGCAAACCGTGAGCGGCAAGCCGGTTGTCTATCGCATAGAGCAGGGGTCGCTGGATACTGCGACCGTCGAAGTTGGCATAAGGGATGACCACAAAGGCATTGTTCAGGTTGTCTCCGGATTGTCTGCGGGCGATAGCGTTGTTTCCGGCAACGTTGGAAGCCTCGGCAAGGGAATGAAAGTTCAGATCATTACAGCGAACGGCGGCAGAGGGCGCGGTGGATCCGCGCCTGGCGCGCCGGCGACACGTCAGCCTTAGCGACCATGTTTCTCTCAGACGTCTCAATCAAGCGCCCGGTCTTCGCGACCATGATGATGGTTGCGCTCGTCGTGCTCGGCATTGTGTCATTGCAGCGCCTTGCGATCGACGAGTATCCGGACATCACGTACCCGATCGTCGTGGCTCAGACCACGTATCCCGGTGCTTCGCCGGAGGTGATGGAACGTGACGTCTCGCGTCCGATCGAAGAGGCGTTGAACACAGTTCAGGGATTGAAGGAGATCAATTCGACCTCGCTGAACGGCGTGTCGCTGGTGAGACTGACGTTCAATCTCGATGTCGACGTTCTCGCGGCGCAGCAGGATGTACAATCGAAGGTCGCTCGCATCAGGCGACAGCTTCCGCCGGAGATCGAAGAGCCCGTCATCAACCATTTCGATCCGAACGAGCGTCCGATCATGTCGCTTGCGATGCAAAGCGAGGAGCGTCCGCTTCGCGATCTGACGAGCATAGCCGACGAGATCGTTACGCCAAAGCTTCAGGCGATTGCCGGTGTTGGCGGAGTCAACACAGCAGGAACCGAAGTCAGGCAGGTGCGCGTCGAGCTCAACCCCGATGCGATGCGATCGTACGGTGTTTCAGTTCCGCAAATCATAAGCGCGCTTCAGCGCGAAAATCAGGAAGTTCCGGCCGGGCGCGTCACCCGCGGCGAGACAGAGCAGCTCATAAGAATCACGGGGCGCATCGTTCAGCCGGCGGCTTTCGCAAACATCGTCCTCGCCTCAAGACAGGGAGTTCCCGTTCGTCTCGGCGACGTCGCCAACATCGTTGACGGCGCGGCCGACAAGAGGACCGCGGCGATTCTGAACGGCACTCCCGCGCTCGCGCTCGACATCCTCAAGATTTCCGGATCGAACACTGTCGAGGTTGCCGATTCGGTGAAGTCAGCAGCAGTCGCTCTCGAGAAGATCCTTCCTGCCGACGTGAAGCTCCGGGTTATTCGTGACGACTCGAAACGAATCAGGGATTCGCTCTCGGATGTCGAGCTCACGATCATGCTCGGCGCCGTCCTCACGATTGCGATCATCTACCTGTTCCTGAACTCGTGGCGGTCCACGATCATCACCGGACTTACACTGCCGGTCAGCATCATTTCCGCGTTCTTCATCATGTGGGTGTGCGGCTTCACCGTGAACACGATGACGCTGCTGGCACTCTCTCT
>JBDTNA010000052.1:0-12172 GCA_039933985.1 Gemmatimonadales bacterium
AGGCGACGCCTTTGGGAGGCCGCGTCAGCGAGTGGCCCGGCTGCCGTTTGCAGCCAAAGACCCCCGAATGTGTGCAGACGAAGCGAATCGGGAGCCAACAGATAGCCAGGTGATAGGTAGGTGATGGTGTTTCACTAATGTAGGGCGCGAATCCACCACATCCTACCGGCTAGCAAAACTCTTTCATCTCTCGGGCCCCGCCATGTCATTCTCGAACAAGGCACTTTTATCGTCGCTGCTGGCTCTCGCACTTGCCATTCCTGCCGGCGCCCAGGCGCCAGCTGCTCAGACCCCGGCTGACACTGCCGTCAAGGATTCGGTGGCCCCGAAGAAGAGCCGATTTGGCGGGCTGATGAACAAGGCCAAGTCAGTCGCCGGTAACAAGGCACTACAGGGCGCCGCCAAGGGTGTAGCAGCCAATGTGGCGTGTAACGCAGTTCCCGGTGCGGCCGTCGCGGCGGCGGCCACGGGGAATACCGCATGCCAGAACACGCTGATGGGTCAGGTTGTCCAGAAGGGAATGGGCGGAACGGCCGCCGCGATGGCGGGTGGCGCTGCTTCCGGAATAGCGTCAAAGGCTGTTGGCAACCTGTCGGGTACAAAGGGCGCAGCAGCCGCAGGCGCACTGCAAGCCGTAACGGGAGCGAATGTCACCGGTGCGGGCGGACTGAAAGGAGCGGCAGCGGCAATGGCTGGCTCGAAAGTGAACGGGCTGGGTCAGGCGGCCGCAGCTGCAGCCGCAGGAAAGATGATGGGGAAAGGAGCCGGGGCGACAGGGTTGACGAATGCGGCCAGTATTGCGGCCGCCCAGGCAGCAGCCGCGCGAATGGCTCCAAACGGTGGCGCTTTGCCGAACGGTGTGGGCGCACCGTCAGCTGCGGATATGGCCGCAGCGATGAATGCGATGAACGCAATGAACAACGCCGCGACCGGCGGGAAAAAAGTCGAGACGGTTGACTTCCGCGAGCTCAAGGCATTGCTCCCCGGATCGGCAGGAGGCATTGCGCGGACGGATGCTTCAGGCGAGAAGAGCGGCGCGATGGGGATCATGGTCTCGAGCGCGGAGGGTACCTATGAATCCGCCGACGGAAAGCAGGTCACACTCAAGATCTCCGACATCGGAAGCTTGTCAGGAGTTGCCGGAATGACTGGCTATGCGTGGGCCAACAACGAAATCGATCGCGAGAGCGACAACGAGTACGAGAAGTCGACGACGTTCAAGGGCTACAAGGCGCTCGAGAAATACAACAAGAAGACTCACTCCGGCGATTTGAGTGTCTTGATCGGCGGCCGGTTTGTGGTCGAGGCTCAGGGCAGCAACGTTGACATGAAAGCGCTCAAGGACGTACTCGCCAGCGTGGACCTGAAGAAGCTCGATGGCATGAAGGGAAAGGGAGTTAAGTAGCTCCTCACACACTCTCTCTCGAAAAAAGAAAGGGCCGCCTCGCCAGGCGGCCCTTTCTCGTTGCGTACAACTACTTTCGAACTAGCTCGACGCGCCGATTCAGCGCGCGCCCCTTCGCCGTCCCATTCGATTCCTTCGGACGCGACGCTCCAAATCCCGAAGTGGCAAGCCGCTCTCCCTCTATTGCAAAGCGGGTGGAGAGTGCCTGCTTCACAGCCGCCGCGCGATTTCGTGAAAGGACCATGTTCGGTGCATCACCCCCGGCATTATCCGTGTGACCCTCGACGCTCACCTTCCACGCGGGATTCTTCGCCAGCGCATCAGCGATTTCCTTGAGCACGGGCCCCGACTCTGCTTTGAGAACGGCGCTGCCCACGTCGAAGTAGATGCCATAGACGTCAACTCGACCGCTCTTCGCGAGCAAGCTTTCAATCGACGCCGGAGGAGGGGGAACCTCGAATTCCGTTACAGCTGACATCGTGTAGTGGGCAGGGCGACGGAGATAACATGAGGCGCGATCGAACGCCGCATCCATCTGGTCACCGCTCCTGAACGTCGTATAGTAGCCGGCGTTGGCATCTGCGAGGTCCTGCATCATGCGCTGCTGCGGATCCGCCAGGTTGCCAAGCTGCAGCTCGACGGAGAAAACTCGTACGGGTACACGGCTGAATGCTTCCCACAGCTCCGCCGTTCTCATGTAGCCTGGGGAAAGCGCATCCGTGAGAAGGAAGATTGCTTTGCTGCCGTCGCGTTTGCCGAGCTCCTCGGTCGCAGCAAGCAGGGATGTTTCAACGTCGCTCGACGCATCGCCCCTGTCGTAGTTCTGGATTCCCGCGCGCAGCACAGTCGATTGATCCGACCAGCTCGAAAGCAGAAACCTCGGCTTCGCGTCGTCGCTAAATGGAAGCAGATTGACGAACTCACGCTTCGGTTGAACCGCTTCGACGATTCGCATCAGGGCGCGGTACATTTGCGTCGCGTAATTCCTGATGCTCGGACTGTTGTCCCAGACGAGCGCGATCGACCGCGGCGGCTCTGACAGCCGCAGGAAATAAGTCTTCCCCCCTTCGACGGTCGCGTCCACCTGCGTGATACCTGCTGCGCCAGGCGAAGACTTCGACGGAATGATCTTTCCAGATTCATCCTGGAGTGACGCGATCGCGCGAAGCATCGGATCACCCTCGAGACTGACACTCAGCTTGTTGTGATCCTTCGGCACTTCGATCTGGTACCAGTCCTCATCCTCACCCACGATGACGCGCCCGCGATAACCCTTGCCGATCTCGATCTTTTTTGCATCGCCCAGCTTCCCGTTGCCGGTGATCTCTTCCGACTTGCCCGTAGCGGGTGCTGTTACGAGGCGCTCATATATCGCCGGCCGTGCGTAGTGTCCCCACTCGCCCAGGACCGAACGATAAGTAGCATCGGCACCGCGCTCGTAGATCCGAATCGATTCCGGGAGCTTCCAATATTCTCCTGCCTTCTTCGGTTCTGTCGTTGAAAAGCGAACGAATCGCGCCCACACCGGCTGTGTGAGATCGAGGGCCGTGCTGCTTCCTGGCTTTGGCGTGATCTTCCAGCTTCCTATCGGAGTCCACGGACCGTTCGGACTTTCGGTGCTGACCGAAAGTTCGACTTTGCTCAACGTTCTTGTGTTGCGCTCTGGAGCTGGCTGTACCCATTCCAGCTTGTTGATCTGCGCAGCGCGATTGTAGCGAAATCCTACAACCCAGTCATTTGCGCGTGCAGGATCGAGTTTCATCCCCTGCGTGTGCACTGCCTCATTCAGGATTGCATCAGACGGCGCGCCGAAGATTGGCCGCGACCAGACAACGTGACCGCCAAGAATTGGGTCGGCGAGATTGAACGCCGGGTTAGCAAGAGGATGCTCGCCCGGCGTGCCGATAACCTTCAGTTCGGCAAGTGTAGATCGGCCATTCCGGCTTCCCTGCTGGTTCGACTTTATGCGCAGCTGAGCAAAGCGAGCGCGCACCGGCTGCGGGAAAGCGAACGGCTGCTCGATGGCAGCAAGACGAAGGCGTCCCGACATCACGGGCTGGAAGTTCTGTCCATCCTCCGAGACGAGAACATCGAACTGATCGACCTGCATGTCAGGTGTGCCGATTCCGGGAATTAGCGAAACTCCTGTGAGCGTGGCGGCCCGGTCACCAGCGAGCGCGACGGTAACGAGAAGATCCGGACTGGCGGCGGTTCTGTCTCCCGTCCACGCAATGTCGCTTGGAGTCAAACCATCGTATAGCATCTTTTCGCGACTGAGATTGATGTCCGCCGTGACCGGCCGTCCACCAAGTGATGCCGACGCCAGGTTCAGGCCGCCGAGCATCGACGCCGGAAGCGGTGAATAGGCGTGGGCATTTGCCGGTGTCGCGGCGCACAACGCATAGACGCTGGTGGTCGCACTCGTGCTCGAGCCTGAAGACGTTGCGCGCACCGCAATCTGAACCGCATCGCGCGCACCCTCGTCGGGCGGAAGATTCAGCTGCAGGGGAACCGTAACACGTTTGCCCGGATCTACCGTCACGGTTTGAAGCGCAGGCGTCACGCTCCAGACGCTGTGGCTGGTCACCGCCTCGAGCTCAACCTTGATTGGTTGATTTCCCGGATTGTGCACCGTGACTGGCAAAGAGAGACTCTGGGCAAGAATCGAAAACGCTTCGACAAGATGCGGGCCCGGTGGAAGAGCGACCGTAAAGGCCGCCTTGCCCGCTATCGGAGGAATACCGGGATTAAACGACAGCTTCAGCTGATAGTCCCCACGGTGAGTCAGTTGAATGAACAGCGGGGCGTTTGCGGGAAGCTTTACCTCCAGCATGCTGTCGGTGCCGGCCATACTCAGAATCTGATCGCGATCGCCGGTGCGATTGATGACCTGAATCGAACCGCGCGGAGTCATGCCGGAGGTCATTGCGACCACCTGCACTCGCATCAAGGTCTCCGTTGAAACTGTTGGCAGCTGATACCAGTCGCGATCGCTGTATTCGCCGACTGATCCTCGCAGCACGAGATCGCTTGGAAGAGGAGCAGCCTGGGAAAAATCGTTGTTTGGCTCTCGATCCGGCGACGTGGCGAAGCGGTCGAGCATGTCGAGGCGAAGCTTGTAAGGCTTGAGACTTCCGTTGTCGTTGGATGTGACGACTGCGAGGTAGTCGCCAGCCGGAAGCATGACGTCCATGCGCGCATTCTCACCCTTCGACCTGGCGGAGAACAAGTACGACGGACCGGTGTTTCGGGAAAGCGTCACCATCATCGAAACGTCCGATGGCGCCGTGACCTGGAGGAGGACGTGTCCTGGCTCCCGCAGCGAAAAGCTGTAGCTGTCGCGGTCCTTTCGATCGAGCAGAAATCCAACGCGCGGGATCCCGGCACGCAGCGACTCAGAATAGGCTTCCTGGTCGTTCGGCTCGCGTTCCATGCGGAGATCCGGCTTTCCCATTGGCGCCGCGCGAAGAGTATACGGCCCGGCCAGATAGCTCGGCTGCAACTCTATCAGATGCTTCCCGGCGGATAGGTACAGGTTCGGTATGACGATTCTTGTCGAGTCGAGCTGCTGCCCCTCTGTTCGCTGGTCATTCCCTGGAGGGTTGTAGATGAGCCCGCGAACACTTTTCCCTACAGCTTCGACCGCCCATAGCTGAGGCTCGCCTGTGGTCTCGAACACAAAGAAATCGGGGTCACCGGCTTTCATCTCGCCGCGGATGGCGAGTCCCTGACCAATCGGACTTGGCGCGAGACGCGTGTTGTTCGGCTCCACTTCATTACCGGCCGTCGAGAAATCAGCCGCCGGCATCTGGAACGGCGCCATCGGCAGCGTGCCCTCATCGGCAAAGCGGGGATCCGCTAGCTCGGCGGGGAGAAACGCGCCCTGCCGCTGAGCGACTGAGATCAGTGATGCACCTGCTGCGCCTGCTTCGCCACCGGTAGGTCTGCCGCTCTGCTGATCTTTTTTTTTGTCGCCACACGCCGTGAGAACAATGCTCGTTGCAACAACTATCCCGAGAAAGTATCGAGAGTCTTGCTTCATTTCATTCTCCTTGGGATTCGCACGACACCCGACGTCAGAGCTTGAACCGTCCCTCGGATTCGAAGCCGCGAAGCTTCAAGCCCGTCGGCGGGCTGGTGTTTGGAAACGCCAGCTCGAAGCGAAGCGGCGTTGACGGAGGACCCGCAAACGGCCGAGGTGGTCTGTTAGTGCGCGCGGATGATGCGGCCATGTCGGGGCGAATCTCTCCGGCAGCGGTGACGAGCAAGAATTGCTGCTCGGGTTGAATGTCGATTCCCTGACCGTTCGTCTTGAGCGGATTGATCGCAAGATCGAGTACGGTGAACGCACCTTCCTGCTTTGAGCCGAGTAGCAGGAACTCCATCGTCGTTCCGTCCTTGTGAGTTTGCTGAGCTGACGGAAGTCCGCCGGGCTTGCTGCTCGTCACGTTGAGCTTCACGACTTCCGATTCAGCGCGAAGGCCGAGCCTGAAGCGGTCGGCAGTCGCGGGAACCAGAAATGCGACTTCCTGCATCTGATAGATCTCGGGCGTGAATCTCAGAAAACGCTGTGCTGTGGTTGATCCACCCGTCGACGGATACACGTAGCCTCCGTCTCCCTCGAGCCAGATGAACTTCGTCGGATCGATCTGGACGATGTCGCCAACTGCGCTGCGCACCGAGCGGCTTCGTCCGCCGAGCTGAACGACCGCGTATCGCCATCCGGCCGGCGCTGGCGTGCCTCCGTAGTCGCCGCGAAATGCAATCGAGTGAGCAGCGACATCGAGCTTGGCGGTCTGTCCCTTGTCCAGAGTTTTTCCGGGCGGTGTGCCGTCGCCCGCGGCTCGCTTTGCATCGCCTTTGATCGGCACGAGAACGTGGCCGAACTTGTAGTCGAAGAACTGAAGCGCGACATCCTTGGCGTTTGTCGGTGCTACGAATACGAAGCGCGCGTCGCGTGTCTCGCCGAGCTTGGCGACTGTAAATGCGACCTGCGTTTTGGGTCCGCCAGGAATTTCTTCGGTGACTGGATGCAATGCTGTCGCAATTCCATCCGCGACGAGGTACACGTGATCGGCCAGCCTCGGCACCTGGTACGCCACATCGACGTCAACTGAATCAGCGCTTGCAGCAGATCTGCCTGCACCGAGCGAACCGACACCCATCGTTCGATCAGCCTTTCCTTCACTCGATGCTTTGTCCATGCGCTGCTTCGAGTGGACGTTGGTCCATTTTGTATCGACGACAAGGAAGCTCGATCCTTCCGGAGCCTGATTGCCGAAGATTCCTGGTTGTGCTCCCGTCGCGAGAACATCGATCTGCATCGCAAGATTTCTTGCCGTGCCAACCGGTTTTGCTCCGGCCGCGGGACGTGCGATGAGAATTCGCGGCACGTCGGTGGCGCGAGCCACCGAAGAAACCATGACCGGCGCCGGATACCTCGCGGTGTCTTCCGGCTTCGCGTATGACCAATACGCGAGTGCCGCCGCTGGCGCTCCATTCGCTACTCTTTGCACGGGCCTTGCTGCCTGTTGATCGGACGATTCCTTGCCGCACGCAGCAGCG
Organism: Gemmatimonadales bacterium; assembly: GCA_039933985.1. GTDB lineage: Bacteria > Gemmatimonadota > Gemmatimonadetes > Gemmatimonadales > Gemmatimonadaceae > UBA4720. The sequence goes on from JBDTNA010000052.1 coordinate 6,971, forward strand.
AGAACCACGATCGCGATCCATCGGGGAACGAGGCGCATCATCTCAGCGTTGAATATTTGCGCAACCGATCTTCGCCTCCGTTTCGACCGAAGGCAGTTTGAATTTCGTCTCGACGTCGACGAGCTTCTGTTTCTTGATCGCTCGAAGAATCATCCCCGAAGAGCATTTGAATCCGTCGCCGTACGCCGCGCAGAATCCAACCTTCACCGCCCCGCCGACCTCGAAGCCGCTTCCACCAAATTTCTTTGACGCCTTGTAGCATTCATTTCCAATACTTCCGCTCGCGGAAGGCCCGCTGATCGACGCCTTTGCCTCAGCCTTTTCGATGCATGAGTTGCAGAGTATCGAACCAACGTAGGCTTCGAGCTTCGCAACAAGCTTGGGTGTGAGCCCGCCGTATTCCAGAAGGAGAGCGGACAACGTGCCGACAGTGGTCATCGACCCCATCATCATTCCCAGAATCTTGGCGGACTCGTCATTCAATCCGATTTCTTCGGAGTTCACGCTGTATTCCGCCATTCCCTGGTGCTCGCCCGTCTGCATGACGCCGACGACGCGACCAGTAGCGGGATCGACTTCCCACCATCCCCAGCGCTCTTCACCACCAAGTGCAATGGCTCGTGACGGGATGATGATCTCGCGTCCCTTTGCGAGTGCCGCGTCCATCATCTGCACGCACGTGGCCGGAACTCCGGGAACGATCTCACCGAGTCGCGATCTGGTCGATGTGTTGATCACGACGAGCGGCACGCCCTGCTGCTCGGCAATACTTATGAGCTGCGCTGTGTTGGCTGTTGGATCCCGGCCAGTCGCGAACGCAACGAGCGTCCCCTCGATCACCGATTCCTGGACGCCGCGCGCGGTCTGGAACATCGGCACGATGCTCGTCGGAGCGCCGGGCCACGGATAGACGCGGATCTCATCGAGCCGGAGGTCAAGGCTCACCTTCGCGTCCATCTGGCCTTTGTCCTTCCCCGTCATCTCGATCGCGACGATGAGAATGCGCGGTGTCGCCCATGCGAGCGATGCTGCTGTGCCATCCGCGATGATGCGGCTCAGTGAATCGGATTCCGCCGCGAAGCGAAGTGCGAGCAGATGTCCGGCGACAGTTCCAAGCGCATCACCCAATCGGCCGAGCTCGATAGCTGCAGTTCTCGCGTTCGGATCATCGGGCGACGTGTCGGCAAAGCGCTTCGCTCTCTGCTCGAAGTCTTCGACATTCACGAGACTCTTTGCGAGACTCGTCTGCTCGTCGGCGAAGCTTTTTGGAATGCGTCCTGATAGAATTGTGATGCTGTACCGGCGCTCGAGTGCAGGCAGCTTTGCCTTTTCGTCGACTTGATAGAGAACTCGATCGACGCGGCGTGGCGGGGCTCCGGGACCGGTCAGGTTGAATTCGAGCCACTCACGTTTGATGGCCGCACCGGCGTCTCCGTCCCGAACGGTGGTGCGCTTCACTTTCTGCTGCACTCCTGAGACAGACATGTCACGCACGTACGCGACGCCGACCATTTTCTTGGGGGTTGGCTTCGGTGGCTCCGGCGGCGCGCCGCTTCCTCCACCGAGAGCGTCGTTCATTCCTCCAATTGCGGCCGGAGGTCCTGGCTTCTTTGGAGTTTCACCGCCGGTGCTTTGCGGGATCGTGCGCACAACGAGCGAGATCGGCTTAGTTCCGAGATCGGCGGAAGTTCCAGCGAAACGCGCGAGCTCGTGCGACTGTCCGTTGACCGTCTCTTCCCTCAGCGTGGCTTCGACTCGCTGAAACAACGCGTCGGGAGGTGTATCGAATCGCTCCGATCCCGTCGCGTACGCTTCACCGATCTTCGATCGCGGGAACGACGGATCGAGTGGCAGCCAGCTTCCCACCTGGAACACTTCGACCCACATGTGATCCTTCACAACATTGCGAAGCTCGGTGTCGTTTGCGGGATTGTAGACCTCGTACTCAGGTCCGAGCGAATCGACTCCAATTCCTGGCGGATACATTCCGCGGATGACGGCGTCGATGTTGGCATCGGCCAGCACGCCGCGCGCGAAACGAACCTTGTATCCGGCTCGACGAAGAGTTTCGGCAAGAAGTATCGACTGATCCGCCGAATTGCCGCTGCGCGAGATTGCCGTGCCGATGGCTCCGCGAAGGATTCCGCTATATGGCTCGAACCTTACGCCCTTTGCGACGCGCGCGAATATCTCGTCGATGTCCTTTCCCTCGTACGGCGCCAGGCTTTCATCACCCGCTCCGAGCTCGCTGACAATCGGTTTCGATGGTGCTGCCGCGACTTCGCCGTTGCCAGAGAACTGAGCTGCCGGTGTCGCACCGGCGAACGATGCAGGCACAATGAACTGCGCAAGATTCGGCCGGCCGCTTCGCGTCAGCTCGAGTCCGCTCGTCACGCACGCCGACAACATCAGCACGAGTATCGCCACTGCCGAGACGACGCCAACTCGGCGCCGCGCGATCGCCAGTCCGAGAACTATGAGTGAGACTACAACGCCAATCGGAAGAAGCACCGCTGCGCCGATGTACTGGCCCGACATCCACCAGGGCACCGGGCCCGGTGCAGACATCGCTCCGACGGCGGGGGCGGCTCGAACGATTGCGAAGACGAGGAGAGCGATCGCGTATAGCGCGATCGCGGCGGGAATGACTCGGACCCACACAGGTAGTCGCGGCGTCGAGCTCAGCGTCCAGAGCTGGAAGGCGCCAGCCGCCAGGGCAACGATTATCAGCGCTGCGGTGGCACTTCCGAACGGCATTCCGCCGAGCTTTAGCCCCGCTGCGTCAGAACCAAACTGAAACGATGCCCACAGGAAAGCCGCGGCAACTGCTATGCATCCTATAATGAGAGGGGCGCTGCGCCAGCGACGGAAGAGAACTACGGAGCTGGCGATGGCGACGACCACACCGAGGCTGAGCCAGATCTTACCCGGCCATCCGCTCATCCACGCCTGGGCGACTGCAACTATCAGGAGTAGGTTGAGCGCTACTGCGAACGCGAGCTGAAGAGGTTGCCTCAGCCGCTCGGTGCGCGTGACTGTTGGCGCGGCTACTTCATCGATGTAGAGCCTCTATATGGAGGTCAGGCTCCGATAATACGGCTGCCCCTAGCCGATGTCAAAGGAGCCGATGAACGGATCAAAGGGGTCAGAGTCGTTTGAAATCCGTTCAAAAGGGGTCCTCCTACTTCGGCCTGGTATCGATGTATTTCTTGGCGGCTTTGATCGCGATTCCCCCGCCCGGCACGAACATCCCGACCGCGTCCGCGCCGATATCGAATAGAAATGTCTGGTCGAGTACCTTACCAAGGTATTCGGCGAAGACTCGCGTGCCCGCCCGGAACTCGCCAGTAAGTCCGTCGATCTCGATGATTGCTTCCTTCTGTTTCGAGGTCCAGGCGTACTTGAACGCATAGACGGGGCGGTAGTAGAGATCGATGCGCGAGACTTCGACCTCTTCCTTCAAGATCGTATCTGCCTGAATGCCGGTGATCATCTTCGACAGCGAGTCGCGCATGATCGCCGATATTCGCGCCTGAGGCGGGATCAGGATCGCATCGGCATCGACTTCGTCCTTCAGCTGACCTGCGACCTCAGTGGGAGACATCGTCAGATACTGCTTGAGGGTCGGAGCATCCTTACCCGTAATGCCATCAAGGATTTTCTCGTCTCTCTCTTCCTGCAGGCAATACTCGAGAACGGGAACGTGGATGTGCCCGTTGAGCACGTCGTATTTCGTTTCGTGAACCGTTACCGTCTTTACTTCCTTTCCACTCGACGGAATCTGGTAATTCGTCGTGCGCGTGTACTCGTATAGAGCCGTCGAGATTACATGCCAGAAAGGCTCGTATCTGTGCTCGCTGTAAGTGAGCGAGAAGTCCTCGTCCTTGGGCTTGCTCAGAAAGCTGGTGACTTTGCTGAACGCGTCGAAGGCACCGAGCTTCTTCTGCCACGCAATGTCCTTCGCCTGCTGAGGCGAAAGGCGATCCTTCAGCAACAGGATGCGCTGAGTTGCGACTTCAATCTGCATGCAGGCTCCTTATGTCCGTCGAAGTGTACGGCGTGCGGTGCCATGAGGATAGCAGTCCAGCGGCAGTTACTCCTGTTTTTCGGCTCCCGGTGGCTGCTTCGGGAACATCATCGACGTAATCACGGCGATTGCCAGGATACCACCGATAACCAGCAGAGAGGTCGTAATCGGAATGTCGTAGATGCCGCCGAGCAGCATCTTCACGCCAACGAACGTGAGGACAGCGGCGAGTCCGAGCTTCAGGTAGTGGAACTTGTGAATGACGCCGGCCAGGAGGAAATACAGCGACCGGAGTCCAAGTATCGCGCAGACGTTCGACGTGTAGACGAGAAATGGATCGCGAGTAACAGCGAAAATCGCCGGGATCGAATCGACGGCGAAGATGAGATCGGTCGTCTCCACGAGGACCAGCACCACGAATAGCGGAGTCGCCATCCACGTCAGCGGATCTCCGCGCTTCGGTGATTCCTTCACGAAGAACGATTGTCCGCGATAATCGTGGGTGACGGGAACTATGCGCCGAACCAGGCGAAGAATCGGATTCGCCTCCGGCTCGATGTCGCCTTCGTCGTGCGTTGCCATCCTGATTCCCGTGAATACCAGGAATGCGCCGAAGACATAGATGATCCAGTGGAAGCGTTCGATCAGATACGCGCCCGCGGCGATCATGCTCCCGCGCATCAGCAGCGCTCCAATGATTCCCCAGAACAGAACGCGGTGCTGGTATTTGTCGGGGATCCTGAAGTACGAGAAAATCAGGACGATGACGAAAATGTTGTCGATCGACAGCGAGTACTCGATCAGGTATCCCGTCACGAACTCGAGTGCCGGCTTGTTCCCCATCTGCCACCAGATGACGCCGGCAAATCCGAGCGACAGAAGTATCCAGACGGTGCTCCATGTCGCTGCCTCTTTTACGGAGGCGGCGTGGGCTTTCTTGTTGAAGACGCCGAGGTCGATCGCAAGCACAGCGAGAACGCCGGCGTTGAATGCGATAAAGAGCGCCATCTGGCTCACCGATACGCTCTGGTCAAATCATTGTACGGTGCGGAGACGCCAGCGATCAGCGTCGCTCCATGGCATCACGGACGTCGAGCAGAATCTCGAAGTACAGCTGTTCTCTTCGATAAGCGAAATCGAGCACAGCCATCTGCGACTTGTCATCTGACGCTTTC
>JBDTNA010000053.1:0-12039 GCA_039933985.1 Gemmatimonadales bacterium
GCACTCTCGGTTCTTCTCAACGACTCCGAGAAACATGTTCGGGCGGCTGCGCGAGAGTCTCTTCGCCGAATCGGGACGCCTGAAAGTCTCAACGCGCTCTCGAACGACACGTTCGCACAATCAGATGCAATGAAGGAGATTCGATGATTCTTGCAATTCTCGTAGCTGCGGCATTTTCGTCAGCTCCGCCTGCCTGTCCCTTGACCGCAGCGTCCTGCGCCTGCGATGACGTCGCCCCGTTCATGCGTGCTCCGGCCGATACCGGCGTCGCGCGAATCGTTCGCTCGATGTCAGACGCCGAGAAACGTGCGGCGCTTCGGTCAAGAGATGCCGAGACGAGGAGGGCGTCGCTGAAAGCTCTCGCGTCCGATCACCCCGAGACGGAAATCGCAGCTCTTCTGGCCGGCGCGGCTGATCCAAGCTGCGATGTCTCAGTTGCGGCGATCGGGATGTTGGGGAAACTGCGAGACTCGCGAGCGACGAATGAGATCGTTCGTGCAGCATCGAGCGATCGCTGTCGAGTCAAGGAATCAGCGATGTGGGCGCTTTCCGAGCGCGATGGTCCCGGCGTTGCTGCTGCACTTCTCGGTGGAATTGCTGATTCCGACAGCCGCGTTCGCAGCGGGGCGGCCGAGTCGCTCGGATATCAACATGGTGCGGGCGTGGTCGATGCGCTCGCGCGCGGCACGCGCGACTCGAGCAAACATGTTCGACAAGCTTCCGTCGAATCACTCGGCCGAATTCGAGACCGTCGCGGCCTGGCGGCCGTGCTCGCTGCTGCAAAAGATCCCGACAAGCATGTAAGACTTGCCGCTGCGGAAGCGCTCGGAAGGCTTCAATGATTCATCTCGTGATGGTCATCGCGCTGGTCATGCCCGATACGGCGCGATGCACATGGGAAGGGCGGTTGCCTGAACGCGGCGCTCATCAGCCGGCGGTTTCCCGGCCATCTCAAATGACGCGGCTTACACGCGTCTTCCGAACCGGCTCGAAGAACGATCGGCTCTATGCGGTGCGGTCGATGGGGGCGATCGGTGATCTCAGCGCGATGCCGGTTCTGATCGAGGCAGCCGCGGACACCAACAAACACGTTTCGCTCGAAGCTGTGTGGGCGCTTGGCCGGATGCAGGATTCGCGAGTCGCACCGATTCTCCTGAATGCTCTACGTTCGCCCGACTCGCAGGTGCAGCAGGCTGCAGCGTGTGGTCTCGGTCGTGCCGGAAACACGAGGAGTTTGCGCGCGCTGTCTGAGCTCCTGTCATCGACGAATGTGTTTGTCGCGTCTGCCGCGCGCTGGTCGATCGAGCAGATCAAGTCGAATCCCGGCGGGTAGGTGGGGCTGTCCGGCGCAATGCGGTTTTCGATTGATTTAGGGCGTCGTCGTTTTTGTGCCGGCTGCTCCGTGGCCTCAAGTGACAAGGCTGGTGAGACCGGCGAGACCGGTGAGGAACTGGGGAGACGTGGTTACGTGTGAATTCCCTCATCGGTCTCGGCGGTCTCCCTTGTTCACACTTGCCACGGCAAAAAACAACGAGGAATGCGGGCATTCCAGGAATTGACACGAAGCTCACAAGCAGAGTTGCGTCGCTAATCGATACCCAGCGCCAGTCTATAACCGGCCTTTCTCACGGTCAGTATGTGTTTTGGATTTGCGGGATCCGCCTCGAGTTTCCGCCTCAGCTCCATCACGTGGGTGTCAACGGTGCGGGTCACAACTTCGCTTTCGTAACCCCACACCTCCTCGAGCAGCGTTGCGCGAGGGACCACTTCGTCGCGATGCCGCAGCAGCGCCACGAGCAACTCGAATTCCTTGGGCCTCAATGGAATTCGCACTCCCGCACGACGCACACTGAATCTCGCGGGATCAACTTCGATGTCGCCGAAGGAGATCGGCTCGCTAAGCGGAGGAAGCTTCTGCTCCGACATTTTTCGGCCGCGCCGAAACAATGCATCGACTCGCGCGATAAGCTCGAGAACGCTGAATGGCTTCGTGAGATAGTCATCTGCGCCGATGCGAAAGCCACGAACCTTGTCCGCTTCGTCGCCCCGGGCTGAAAGAATCAGCACCGGCATTTCGTATTCCTCGTCACGAACGATCCGCAACACGTGATATCCGTCGAGTTTTGGCAACATCAAATCGAGAATCACGAGGTTAGGCGGCGCGCGCCGAATCATCTCGAGCGCTTCTTCTCCATTCAGCGCGATATCGACTGAATAGCCCTCGATCTCGAGATTCTTGCGCACGCCGTTCGCGATCGACGCGTTGTCCTCAACAATGAGTATGCGACTCATCGCGTCTGGTCCGCGGCCACCGACCGGATTTGTGTCGATGGGCGTTCAGACGCCCGGGTCTGAGTCGCTCGTTGCGCGGACGATGGCAGACGGATCGAGAACCTCGCCCCGCCAGCAGGGGAGTCCTCGACAGCTGCACTGCCATTCATCGCTTCGGCCAGCTCCTGCACGACGCCAAGTCCTATGCCCGTGCCGGGTGTCGGTCCGTCACTCGACTGAAGCGTGACAAAGGGGCGCCATATTCTCTCACGATCGGGAGGCGGAACTCCCGGCCCTTCGTCATCCACGGATATCACAACATCATCGGCGATCCGCTTGGCGGAGATTGTTATCGCTCCACCGTCGGGCCCGTATCGCAGGGCGTTGTCCAGCAGGTTGAAGAGGATATGTCGAAGTGCGTCGGCGTCGACATTTGCTGACAACGAAGGATCCACGGCCGCTACCACGTGGGCACCTCGCTCGAGAAGCGGACGAAATGCGCGCAATGCACCGTCCACGATCGGCGATAGCGCCTGAAGACTTGGAGAAACGCGCACCACCTGCCGCTCGACTCGCGAGAAATGAAGAATGTTGTCCACGATCTGAATCAGTCTTCGCGTCTCACGGGCAATCACATCAGCGGCCTCGTGAATCTCATCCTTTGTCGTGAGCCTTCCGAGTCCAAGCGTCTCGGAGTAGAGAAGGATCTGGGTAAGCGGTGTCTTGAGCTCGTGTGAAACGCTCGAGGTGAAGTCGCTTCGGAGTCTCGCCAGTGCGCTCGCGCGAAGTGCGATCATCGCCGCGACAATCAGCAGCAGAAGTGCGACGGTGGTAAGAAAGACGAGCTGACCAACTCTCGATGATGGGAGGCCGCCGATCACGAGCCGGTCCGCAACTTCGGGGTTGATTGTCGCAGACACGATTACGCTCGTGTCACCGGTGGCAAGAGGAATCGTCGAAGTAAACGCGGACTGATATGTCGCCACCGTTTTGTAGATGGATTGCCCTGGTCGCGTTGTCACAGTGACGGCGAGGATGGAGTCGTTGCTCAATCCATGGGTAAGGCTCGCGGGCAGCAGAGGGGTGTCGTGAAACGAGTAACCGAACACTCCGCCGGTCGATTGCGGCAGCTCTACTTCAAATCCGACGATCATTCCAGGATCGGTGGGGCCACGATAACGCACGGAATAGAAGGCGAGCCACGTTGTCTGCCCATCGCGGGCAGACACAATCTGATAGGGGATCGCGCCAGGCACGCGAGACAGCTTCAGATCACGCAAACGCTTTGAAGCGGACGCCGCGACCGCTCGACCACGCTCGGTAGCGTACGAGCCGTCGGTGCCTGTTCCGGATTTTGTCACGAGTTGTCCGGAATTGAGGTCGGCAAAGAAGTAGAATTGCGCGGCCTGCGCCGGGGTGCAGTCGCATCGTGAGAGCGAATCGCCGGCGTTCTTCATCCCATCGAGGACCGCATCCACAGTCGACGGCTTACCGTCCGCGCCCTGAAAGATCGGATCGGCCATCGCAAACATGTTTGACTTGAGACGATACGAGTACGTCCACGCGGCGAACGCAGCATAGTCGCGAAGTACTCTCTCGGCAGCGGCACGGTGATTCCGATCAGACGTCCATGTCTCGCGCGCGAGCCACAGCACGGCTCCGACTGCGAGAACGAGAACAATCGCGAGAGTCGCGGCATATCGCCCCGGTCTCATGCGATCAACTATTTCAGTCTGTCGAGCCATGAATAAATGTCATTCCAGATTGCCGCTGAAAGCGAATGATCGAGGCCGCCGTAGACCGAAGTAGTGAATTGCGTCTTACCCGATTGCCTCAAGGTCTGATTGATCTCGATGCACTCCCTGACGGGTATACTTCGGTCGACATCTCCGTAAAGCCAGAATACGGGAACATTGACGCGCGAGAGGGCATCGATCGGATCGAACCCGGCCGGCCCGGAATAGTTCTTCAGCTGAGCGTACGCGGCGTCGAGGGGGAGCGTCGTGTTTTCGGCCAGATCGCTGTAGAAGATTTCTCTGCCCACGGAGGTCGTCGGTCCGGACAGAATCACTGCAAATGAGTACGCGGGTGTGTTTGCAAGAGAAAGTGGAATTATCCAGCCGGCCTGACTGCCGCCGGCCAGCCCGATACGATCGTGACGTATATCGCTCCGCGAGAGCAACACGCTGATTGCGGCCGAGGCATCCTGTGCGAGCAGAGGGATCATCGTGCCACTGTTGGCGATGGATACTCCTCGATACTCACCCTGTGATTGCCCCACTCCGCGCTTGTCATAGCGAAGCACAGCGTAACCGTGCTGCTTGAACAAGTTGGAGAAGAACGTCATCTCCTCTTTCGTTACCGCGCCTGACCCGTGCACGAGGACAACCGCCGGAAACGGTCCGCTGCCGGTTGGGAGATCCACGGCGTACGAGATCTGTTCAGAGCCACTCGCAAAAAAGCGATTGGACTCGGTGCCGCCGGGTCCGGTGGAGCTCGCACTGCAGGCCCCGCCAAGAATGATCGAAGCGGTGAATGTCACGAACGCTCGAGCTGTTTTCATGAAAACAAAGTTGCTCAACATTTGCCGGCCGGAAGGTCAGAGAAATGTGCGAATCCTGCAGGAATCCTGTTTAACCGGCGACTCGGTCGGGCATCCGTCGCCAGGTTTGCAGCTCATCCAGCCTCGAAAGGCAAATCATGCAGGGAAGGGAATTCATAAAAATGTTCTTGTTTGGCGTCGCGATGACCGCTTGCGCGAGTGCATCATCGCCGGGCGACCCGGTATTAGCGGTCGGAGGCAACTATCCGACTGCCGTGACACTCGTCACGTCATCGTGCACCGGGATAACGGTTCAGTCGAATGCAACGACCGTGTCTCACGCCGCCGGATCCAATTCGGTTTCTCTGACTCACGCTGGCCAGTCATACTCAGGAACTGTCTCCAATACCGGTTCCTTTTCGACAACGCCAAAAGCAGTCGCGGCTGGGAGTGACACTCACACCCTGACGATCAACGGCCAGTTCACGACAAGCGGATTCACTGCGACAGTGGCCGCGTCGGTTACCAGCCCATCGAGCCCGGCGTGCACGTATTCTGTTCAGTGGGTTGGCACAAAAACCGGCTCGCCAAACGTGATTCCAGGGTGATCTCGGCTGTGCAACGCAACCTGAAAAGGAGTCCTCGAACTAGAAGTGCCGCGACGCGCGGCCGGAAAAGGTCCGACGCTGGCTAAATTGAGTCATGGACAACCAGACCTCCGCGCCGGGCGCCTCTACCGTAGTAGAGACGTCCCAGCAGCTTGCGAATCGCATACGAGCCGCGGCCGCCCTTCTCGAGGAAATCGTCGCCGATCGCGCCATTCTCGCCGACGTTCCGGTAGATGACCGCAATCGGTTTCTTCAGGCCGCAGGCCAGGTATCACGCCCTGACGTGATCGACCGAAGGCGCCTGCTCAAGGTCAGTAAGCGCAGACGAAAAGCCGAGCGCGTAAAGCGGGAAGAAAGCGTGCTGGCCGACACGGGAATTCGGCGGCAGCGGCGCGCGCCGGTCTTCACCACGCCCAACTATTTCCCCCCAACGCCCGAACAGCTGCGCGCGGATGAGCCGGAGTTTCGCGAAGTCAACGAGCCGCGCAACTGCTACATCTGCAAGAAAGACTACTCGGCCATTCACCACTTCTACGATCATCTCTGTCCAATTTGCGCCGAGTTCAACTTCGGCAAGCGAACCGAGCTCGCGGATCTAACGGGTCGTGTAGCGCTGCTCACCGGCGGTCGCGTGAAGATCGGCTATCAGGCCGGCATCAAGCTTCTTCGCGCCGGCGCTCACCTGATCGTGACCACGCGGTTTCCAAGAGATTCGGCGGCTCGTTACGCACGCGAGCCCGACTTTGCGCAGTGGAGCGATCGACTCGAGATATTCGGACTCGACCTCAGACACACGCCAAGCGTCGAATCTTTCTGCAGTGAGCTTTTGCACACACACGATCGATTGGACTTCGTCATCAACAACGCGTGCCAGACTGTGAGAAGGCCGCGTGAATTCTACGAGCACATGAGGGAAGGCGAGACGGCCGCATTGAGCTCGATGCCGGATCACGTTCGGGGCCTGCTCGGCGGATACGAAGGGCCGAATGCATACCATATGATAGGAGCCGGCAAGAATCCGGCGCCTCTTGGCGATCACATCGAGCAAACCGCTCTCATCGAAAGAGAGATAGAGGAGCACAACAGTCTGTTTCCAAAGGGCCAGCTCGATCAGGACATGCAGCAGATCGACCTTCGTGGCCGCAACTCGTGGCGTCTGCTGATGGATGAAGTTCCTTCAGTCGAGCTGCTTGAGGTCCATCTGGTCAACGCAGTTGCTCCTTTCATCTTCAACGCGCGTCTCAAGCCATTGATGCTGCGAACTCCTGAGCAGGACAAGCACATCGTCAACGTCTCTGCTGTTGAAGGTCAGTTCTATCGCTCGTTCAAAACGACACGCCATCCGCACACGAACATGGCCAAGGCCGCGCTCAACATGATGACGCGTACTTCAGCCGCCGACTATGTGGCGAGCGGGATTCACATGAACAGCGTTGATACCGGCTGGGTCACGGATGAGGATCCCGAGGAGATTGCAGCCGCGAAAACGGCCGAGCATCGATTTCATCCGCCGCTCGACATCGTGGATGGCGCCGCAAGAATCGTTGACCCTGTCATCTCCGGCTTCAACACCGGCGAGCATATGTGGGGAAAGTTTCTCAAGGACTATCGATCGACCGACTGGTAGACGCCCGGACGGTCCGAGTCCTGCGCATATTACCCGTCCACTTGAGCGGAGCCTTTATGACAATCGGTGTTCGTAAGACGAGCGATTTCTGCTGGATCAACATTCTCACACCCGATCCCGCTGGCGCGAAGGACTTTTTTGGCAAGCTGCTCGGTTGGACCTTCAGCGATCTGGATGGAATGGGCGACCTGATCGAGGTCGATGGTAAACAGGTTGGCGGAATGTTCGACCTGAACAGTCCTCAGACTCCGCCGGGCACACCGGCTGTTATCGGTGTGATGGTGAAAGTGGACAACGCGGATGCGATGGCCGAGAGGGTTAGATCACTTGGCGGGAAGGCTGAGCCGCCGACGGATGTGGGGCAAAACGGCCGAATGGTGATGTGTCATGACACGAGCGGTGCGCAGATCGATCTCTGGCAGCCGCTGTCAAAAGCCGGCATGAGCTCCGATCCGTCGAGTCATGGTGCGCCGAGCTGGTTCGAGAACTATTCGACAGATGTTGCGAAGTCGACCGAATTCTACTCGAAGCTTTTCGGATGGAAGCCGGAAGTCATGCACATGCAGGGAATGGACTACACGACGTTCAAGCTCGACGCTGTGGAACAGCCGATCGCGGGCCTGATGGCGTTGACGCCGAACATGGGAGCGATGCCTCCAAATTGGGCTACATACTTTACGGTTGACGACCCCGACGCAGCCGCAGTGAAGACCAAAGAGTTGGGGGGACAAGTGCATTTCGGCCCGATGGATATTCCAGGTGTCGGGCGATTCTGTAACATCGCGTCACCACAGGGAGTAACGTTTTTCGTCATCAAGTATTTCCCCAGACAGTGAGCGATCGGTAGAGATTCGCCTGCTGCGTCCGGATGCTTGCGGCTGACTATCGGGCGTGACGGTAGAAGAACTTGTCTACTGTTACGCCCGATATCGCGATTGGGCTTCCGATGACACCGAGTCCGAATTCGGTAAATCCTTTGTCATTCGGGCTCTCATACGACGTCCTGTTGATGAATACGCCTTCGAATCGCTGAGTCGAGCCGCCGCCGTAGAGTTTGGTGCCGGTGAGCAGCGCGCCTTGAACTCGTGAATCCGACAGCTGAAATCGTCTCGCGACGCCATCTGCGATCTGCTCGACGCCATCGCCACTGACTTGCCCGTCTGCACCGACCTGCAAATGGATCACCAATCCGAGATCGGCTTCATAGGTGAGCTGCCGATTCATCCCGGCCTGACGCAGCAACACGGTTTCGTTCACGCCGGTGCTATCGCTTCGATTGCGGATAGCGCGTGTGGTTATGCGGCCGCCACCCTGATGCCTGCAGATACTGGAGTGCTTGCGGTTGAATTCAAGATCAACCTCATGGCACCGGCCGCCGGTGAGTTGCTCATCGCGCGTGGTCGTGTGTTACGCCCGGGCCGGACGCTCACCGTTTGTCAGGCGGACGTCGTGGCTGTAGTCGGTGGAGCAGAGAAGACAGTGGCGCTTTTGACTGCCACCATCATGACTGTTCGCGACCGCCCTGAGGTTCTTGGGTAGTCAACAGGTTCAGCGCGTCGAAAACGGTCGGAAACCAGGCAGTAAAGTCTTCAGGCTGCTGCTGCATCCATTGATGCAGCTCTGCTCTATCGAGCCAGCGCCAGGATCCAATCTCGGTCTCATCGGGCTGCGGTGTTTCGCTTGTCGTTCCGACGAATACGTGATCGAGCTCGTGTTCAATCAGATCGCCGGCCAGGTTTGCCCGATACACGAAGCTCGTTAGCGCAGCGAGTTTGCAGCTGAATCCCATCTCTTCGCGCAGTCGTCGTTCCGCTGCGTCGACAGTTCGCTCGCCAGGACGCGGATGACCGCAGCACGTGTTCGACCACAGTCCGGGACTGTGGTATTTGGAATCGGCTCGACGCTGAAGGAGAACACGTCCTCTGTCGTCGAGCACGAGCACTGAAAATGCACGATGAAGCTGGCCTGTCCGATGAACATCGAGCTTGCCCGCTTCGCCGATAATTTCATCGAGATCAGAAACAAGGATCACCCGTTCCTGCTCGTCTATCATGAAAAGCTGACAGCTTCGCCGCGCGTCGCTCGTTCCTCCAGATCCACCGCCGTGCGCGCTCGCTCGCGCCATTGATCGAGCAGCGCCTCGAGCGCCGGCGCGTCCGCCAGCTCATCGCGAACGTTGGAGGCGACTGAATCGAGCTCATCATCGTAGCGCGCGAGACAACGGCGAGCGGCGGTGATGCTGCCCGACGATTCGTCGTGCATCGCGTACAGAAGCGATTCGGTTTCCGTCTCGAAGTCATCGACTTCCATCTGCTCCAGAGGCCATGTCCAGTGTTTCTGCGCGTAATCAGATAGCGCTGGCTTTCCCGTTTGCGTCAGAGGACTGAGATCCAGTAGGTCGTCGAGCATCTGATAGACGAGTCCGATCCGGCAGCCAATGTCATGAAATCTCCGCGCTCTATCGGGAACGGCAAGTGAAGCACCGAGTGACAGTGCGCATCCAAGCAGCGCGCCTGACTTGCCACGAACGATCGACGCGTATTCATCGAAGTCGAGAATCCGACCGGTTGCGCGCGCCTGCGCAAATTCGCCTGCGACCGTGCGCTCGACGGACTCGGCGAACAGCTCGACGAACTCCAGGTTTCGTGTGCGCGCCGCATACCGATAGGCCGTCGTGAGAACATGGTCGCCGGCAAGAAGGGCGGCGGCCGTTCCCTTGGTTGAAGCGAGGGTGGGCGCCCCGCGCCGCTCACGAGACTCATCGATGACATCGTCGTGAAGGAGCGATGCTTCGTGCGCAAGCTGTATGGCCATCGCACCGTACCAGAACTCACGAGGGGGGCCGGCCGCCGATATCGACCTCCATCCTTCAAGCGCTACGATCGGACGGATGAGGCGGCCGTCAAAATCCGGGATATTCATTCCGTTGGCCACAGCCCACCCTGCAACTTCGCGCAGCTCCGCGGCAACGAGCTCGGCCGTTGCGTCTATTTCGTGGTGCATCGCAGTCGAAGTCACGTTCGTCACGCCGCCCGAAGAGGCGGACCCGAATCGACACGGCGAACTTCCTCGAGCTGAGCTGCGACCGCGAGGCGCCGGGCGAGAATGCATACGCCGCCCAGTGCGAGAATCGATGAAATCACCGCTCCCCACAATCCGGTTGCAGCATTCATCGCCATCGGCAAGGCAAGATTCGCAAAGAAGAAAATCCAGATCCTGCGAATGGAAAGGGAAGCGATCCAGCGATCCGCGTCGAGGAAGTAAAGAGCGGTCATCAGCGCCAGTCCGGTTACGTACCAGCCGAAGAGATTGAGCCACGGCATTCCGTAGTAGGCGCCGGTAGAACCCCACATCCAGTAGTGCGTCGCGAAGCTCATGGCCGGATCGAGACTCAAATCCCAGCTGACGAGCAGCGCGGATGCGATGAGTACGCGTAAGATTCGCGCTCTCGTGTCGGGCAGAAGAAATCGAGCGATTGCGTAGCACGTGACCGACATGAAAAACCAGCTCAGCGGGATCACGATCGGAACGTGTCCGAGCCACATCGGCGTGAGAACTTCGCTGTAGCGGTACTCACCGAAGGGCATGCCCGTGATCGTGCCGGAAAGCTCACTCGCCAGACTTATCGAATACAGGAGAACGAAGGCCGGAATCCAGCGGCGTCCCGCACTGCGAGCGAGGAGGAGAGCAAACACGACGAACGCGAGCCAGATATTCGTGACCGCGAAGAATCGAAAGGCGCGCGAATAGAATCCCACGGCGCCCGGAACGCGGGCGATCAGCTCGGGATGCGCTCCGAACGTCGCATAGCCGGCGATGGTGACCAGCGTGAAAGCGGCGAATCCATAAAGTGCCCAATCGCTCGCGCGGTCTTTTTCGATCTGCGTGTATGCCTGCGTGGTCATCGTCTCGAACGGGTTAACCTGCTTGCGAATGTTCGTCGATTGTCCAAGTATTGTCAAGCCAGAGCAACCGTTGTAGCTTAGACATCACATAAACAACATGAGAACCGTCAAGGCTTCAAAACAGCCCGGTGCCGCCCGGCTCATCCCCATCGGGGCAGTTTCCCTGCGAACTGGACTCTCTCAGGACGTCCTCAGAGTCTGGGAGAGACGCTACCACGCCGTTCAGCCAAAACGATCGGCTGATGGCAACCGCGTCTACGAAGAGGCCGATGTAGCAAGACTCGAGCTTCTCAAGCGCGCGACTGAATCGGGTTACGCAATCGGCCGGGTGGCCGCGTTGTCAGCGGACCAGCTGACGGATCTACTGAAGGACGCAGCGCCATCGAGAACGCATACTGACAAGACACAACTCGACGCCGAGATTGCTGAAATTTTCCAGGCAGTCCACGCAATGAACGGCGCCCGCGTGAATGATCTCCTCATGCGATCGGTCGTTACGAGAGGAGCCGAGGGTTTCGTGCTGAATCTTCTTCCGGTGCTTCTCCATCAAACCGGAGATCTCTGGGAGGAAGGCGGAATTTGCCCGGCCCACGAGCACCTTCTCTCCGCCACTCTCCAGCGAATGCTCGGCTGGACTATGTCACAACTATCGGTACCGGCTGACGCACCGGTTCTTATTGCCGTGACGCCGAGCGGGCAGCGACATGAGATGGGCGCGCTGATGTGCGGAATTCTCGCAGCATCGCGCGGATGGAGGGTTGAATACCTCGGTCCGGATCTGCCGATTGCCGATATCGCACGAGCGACGGTTGATGCGGGCGCACGAGCGGTCGCGCTGAGTGTAGTCCATCGCACGCAGGGAGATTCGCTGCGAGCTGAGATGCACCTGTTGCGCGATCTGGTGGGAAGCGAAACAGTGATTTTCGTAGGAGGCCGCGAAGGGTGGCGGCACAAGAAGGCACTCGCTGCGATTGGCACGACACCGCTCAATTCACTCGACGCTTTTCTCGAACATCTCGAGGTCAACTGGACGCGATGAGTAAGGGGGGAGGGGCCCCAACAACCGGCCGTCGGGATGCGTAAGAT
>JBDTNA010000054.1:0-11865 GCA_039933985.1 Gemmatimonadales bacterium
GGGAAGGTTCGTGGACGAAGTGCGCCTGACGATGGCGGGGCAGCCGCTCGTTTTTCGAAAGCTTCTCGTGTTCGCGCCGGCTTTCTCGACCTTTGTCAGCCTGGACGGTGTGCTGGGAAGCGACATTGGCAGAAGTGGCATAGTCCGCATCGACGCTACGAACGGGCTCTTCGTCCTGGAAGCCCAGCGTCGCCCCTTAGGGTTGCGGCCGAGGAGTTAGAGAATTATCTAACTGTATGCCGAAAGAGTCAGGGCGCCTCGTTCCGGAAGTCCTCGTGACGCCGCGATTCGAGATTTTCTATGCGCTTCAGGCCCTCGAAAGCGGTGCAGGGACTCATCTCCGCCAGTGGCGCCGGGAGATGGAGCGGCGCCTTCCCGCCCGGCTTCGTACAAGCCTTGCCGGGGTCGCGCCGGTTGCGTTGATGTGGCCGCTCCTTGCCGACGCGCTTCGCGACGAGACCCCAACGATCGAATTTCCGCAGATGATGGATGCACTTCGCGGAATGGATGAGCGCGGGTTCCAGCGATCGGTCCTCGCCGGTGCCTTCAAGCTGCCCGGATCGGTCGACGGTTTGATGTCAGGAAAGGTCTCTCTCACGCGAACTGTCGAAACTGAATCCGTCGCACAGGAGCGAATCCTCACGCTCCTGGGGCTCTATCCGTTCCACCGCAGCAGTGCCAGCGCGTCGGCATTCGAGCGTCTCGTTTCGGAGCCAGCTGCCTTTCGCGACGAAGTCGTTCTCGTGATCGAGGGATTCTGGAAAGCAGGTTTTTCCAATTCATGGGCGACGCTCGAGCCGCAGATGCGAAAATCGTCGCGTGCGATGAGGCATCAGCTCGCTCGCGAAACGTTCTCGAAATTTTCCGGAGTGAGAAATCTCCCGGTAACGATGGATGACACTGCGGTCGTAACGGTTCGCGGCGGCGCACGATCGCCGCTGAAATCAGTTGCTGCGCTCTATCTCATTCCATCGGCATTCAATACAGCGAGGCTGTGGGCGTCATACAGTGACTCACACAAAAGGAAACGGTTCTTCATTCCCGTTCTCGATCCGGACCTCTGGCCAGACAGTTCTGCGCAAGTAGATCCGTCGGCAGTCTTCAAAGCACTCGGCGACACAACCCGCTACGCAATCGCGTCGATGCTCGCTCGCAACTCGATGACGTCTGTCGAGCTCGCCCGGGCGTTTGACGTTTCCAAGCCGACTATTTCACATCACGTGCAGCAGCTGCGAGCGGCGGGGCTTCTCGAGGAGGATCAGTCCGACTCGGGCGTGGTGCTATCGCTCAACCGGCGCGTGCTGGAAAAAGCATCGCAAGCAGCGGCACACGAGATGTTTTCCGAGGATGGACCAGCGGTCGAAGCGAAACGAACGCGTCGCGCCAACAAATCGTGACGTCCAAATACATTCAGACCCGGAGCATCTGATGGGATCGGCATTCGGCACGCGAATTCTCGATGGCAAAGTCGCGCTTATCACAGGCGGAGGAAGTGGCATCAACCTCGGCATCGCAAAACGATTCGCGGAACATGGTGCGAGTGTTGGCCTAATCGGACGAACGCAGGAGAAGCTCGATGTGGCCGCGAAGGAGATAGCAGATGCCGGTGGAGCTGCCGCGGGGTTTGCCGCCGATGTCCGCGATTACGACGCGCTTTCGGCGGCGATAGGAGGAACGCGGGAACGCTTCGGCGAAATAGACATTGTCGTCTGCGGTGCTGCTGGAAATTTTCCTGCTCCAGCACTCGGAATGTCGGCGAATGGATTCAAGGCAGTCATCGACATCGATCTTCTGGGAACTTTCAACACGTGTAGAGCCGCGTTCGAGCACCTGAGGAAACCGGGAGCATCGATCATCAACATTTCGGCGACGCAGGCTTTCATTCCAATGACGATGCAGTCACACGTTTGCGCCGCGAAAGCCGGCGTGGACATGGTGACGAAAACGCTAGCGCTCGAATGGGGTCCGATGGGCGTGCGTGTCAACTCGATCGCACCGGGAGCAGTCGACGATACCGAGGGCATGAAACGGCTCGCCCCCACGCCCGAAGCGCGCAAGTTTGTCACGAAGATGATTCCACTCGGTCGCTTCGGCGAAAAGAATGACATCGCCGATCTCGCACTCTTTCTCTGTTCCGATTCAGCCTCATTCATTACGGGAACGGTTATGGTTTGCGATGGGGGCCAGGCGTTGAGTAGCCCGTTCTCGATGATGCTCGATCAGGTCGCGAAAAAGCCCCCGCTTTCCTAGTTTCGGCGCTCACGGTCGTCGCGTCACCGAGCCCGACTGACCTGAGCCAAAGCCGACTGACCTTAGCTAGAGCTCGTCGATCGACTTCGGCCAATCCTGCTTCAGCAATCGGGACAACGCCCGGTCGGCAAGGAGTCTTCCTTCCGTCTGACAGCGTGCGCAGTAGTTGGTCTCGTTGCTCGCGTACCTGATTCGCTGAACCGGCGTGCCGCACACCGGACACGGTTTTCCGAAGCGACCGTGCACCGCCATTTCCTCGTGAAACGCAGTGACTTTCGCGGGGAATTCTCCACCCGCTTCCTTTCGAAGACGATCCGTCCATTCGATCAACGTTTCGCGGGTCGCTTCAAACAGTCGCGTGATCTCATCCTTTGTCAGTCGCGATGTGAGCTTGATCGGTGAGATGCGCGCTCGGTGAAATATTTCGTCAGAGTACGCGTTCCCGATTCCGCTGAACAACCGTGGATCAGTGAACGAACGCTTGAGCGTATGATTTTCCCTCAATAGCTGTTCGGCAAACGTCTTCTCATCCATCTCGAGCGGCTCGACTCCTCCGCGGTGGATTTCCGCGAGCGCCTCTTCGCCGCGAACCAGCGTGATGGATGCGCGTCGCTGGGTTCCTGCCTCGGTCAGAAGGAGTGATCCGTTTTCGAAATCGAAAGCGGCAAGCCCAAGCCGGCCCGGAATCTTTGCGCCGGCTTTCAGCCACCGGAATCGTCCCGCGATAATGAGGTGAACTACGATCCACAGATCGTCATCGAGGCCGATCGCAATACGCTTTCCGATCCGGCGCACTTCGCGAACCGTCTTTCCCTCTATTTCATAGATCGGTGGGTCAACCGAGCGAACGACGAAGGGGCTCGCAATTCTCACGCGTTCGACCTTTCTGCCGATGCACTTCGCCGCGATGCATTCGACGTAGACAGTTACATCCGGCAGCTCAGGCAATGTCGGCTAGCGACGGGCCATCGCGGCAAAGAGGTACGTGAGATTCGCGGTACCGTCCATGATCGGCTCATTCGTCGAATAATCGCCGACATCGTCGTGATAGACGATGAATCCCGTGTTGAATGCCGCGTACTCGTCGGGATCATGTAGCGAGATGCCGAGGAGATTCTTGTAGATCGACCGGTAGACAGGGCCGTCGAGCAGTCCGCCGGTGAGCTGAAGCTTCAGTTCTTTCGCGATCACTGAATGTGGATCGCGCGCGTAGTTGCCTGACTGAGGAAGCCCGATGATCATCGAAACTCCCCATGGGTTTGCGCCGAGCAGCCAGTCGAGGGCGGCGGCTTCGTATTCGCGGAAGCGATTGTCGCCAGTCATCCGTCGATACAGATATGCCTGAGTCGCGAAGCTCGCCATCAGGTTGTTCGAGCACCAGATGAACGGAATGCCGATTCGGAATCCGTTGTCCGCGCGTGAAGCGACGGCAGCGAGGCCCCTTCTATAGAAGTCAGCCATCTGTGCTTTTTCAGCGGCCGATCCATGGCGCCAGACTTCGTAGTGTCCGTTGTTGTGCCATGGAAACCACTGATAGTGATTTGCAGTGTCCTTGCCCATCCACGGAGTGACGGGTTCGTTGCGCGCGTGAACGAGTGCGTCTCCGAGAAAATGAGACTGGCCGGTCGCGGTGATGAGTGATGCGGCGCCAAGCTCCATGTCATCGTGCCAGTTGTCTTCTTCGTAGAAATAGGGTGAGCGGCCTGGAGCTGTCTGGCAAACTCCCGGGTTCTGTCGACCAAGCTGGTAAGCCGCGAGAGCCTTCGATTTGAGAGTCTTCGCGAACGACGGATCGGACTTCGAATAAACCGCCGCACCGATTCCGAATGCCGCAGCGTACTTGCCCGCCGTGGAGGCAATTCCCGTCGATCGATTCTTTGCCTTGAACAAACCTTGTGGCTTGCCTGTGCACGGATACACCGGACGTTCCTTGCCCTTGCCCCATCCGTAGTCGGACGAATCGGTCCACGGAAGATCCCAGAAGCTGTGGTCGCGATCGTCGCCGAGCTGGTTGTACATGTCGTTGTCGGCGGGGTACATGCGCAGAAGCCACTCGAGACCATGACGTGCTTCGTCGAGCACATCCGGGATTTCGTTGGAACCGGGCAATCCGCGAGCATCGAACTTGTCAGAGAACGCTCCGGGGTTGTCGCGATACGCCATCAGCATGACGAACACTGCGTTCGCCGATGTCGTGACGTACTGGAGATAGTCCGATGCGTCAGCCCATCCACCGCTGACGTTGATGAATGTTCCGGCTCGAGCCGAATCGTCGACGATGAATCCATCACGCTTGTGGACTGAATCCCGAATGATCGGATTGAAGCCCGAGCGTTGCTCGCGCATGTAGTAGAGCAGCGTATCAGCAGCGCCGTTGTACGCCGTGTTCGATACTCTTACCCGCGGTGAGCTCGAACCGGCAGCAACAATCGTGTAGATCCCAGGTTTACGCAGTGAAGAGAAATCGAGCCGATGCGTCGAAGCGCACGGTCCGAACGCACCGGATGGTATGGTCTTTCGTGGACCGAGAACGACACGTCCGTCACTGTCCTGCACGGTGAATGTCGCGATCGCGAAGGAATCGAGCGAGCAGGCAATCGCCGTTTTCGGACCGGTGGGCAGGTAGCCCAGCTGGTTGATTCTTATGAACGTCCGCTGACCAGGGATCGCGGGCGACTGGGCTCGGGCGAACGAATGGGCTACGGCGATCAAAGCGAAAAGAGTCGCCGCCCGGATAGCTGAGGAGATCTGAATCCCTGGCATCGCGCCGAAACTACCGGCGTGATGCGGCGTTCGCTACGCTTCAGCAGCGCTCTTCGATATTCTTCGGGCGACGCAGAGCGCGAACCTCAACGAGATCGACCCATGCAATTCGCACAACTCGGCCGCAGTGGCCTCACCGTTTCCCGCATCTGTCTTGGCCTCATGAGCTATGGCACCTCGAAGTGGAGACCGTGGGTTCTGGATGAGGCTGAAGCGCGGCCCTTCTATAGAAAGGCCCTCGACCTCGGAATCAATTTCTTCGACACCGCCGACATGTATTCCATGGGCATGAGCGAAGAAGTGACCGGACGCGCGCTGCGCGAGATGGCAAACATGGAGGAGATCGTTCTCGCAACGAAAGTTCATTTCCCGATGGGGGACGGGCCGAACATGGGCGGTCTCTCACGCAAGCACATCGTGCAGGGATGCGAGGCAAGCCTGAAACGACTGGGGGTCGAGACCATCGACCTCTATCAGATTCATCGCTTCCGCGCCGATGTGCCGATCGACGAGACACTTGCAGCGCTGGACCATCTCGTGCATCAGGGAAAAGTTCGCTACATCGGAGCGAGCTCCGGATATGCCTGGCAGATGGCGAAAGCTCTGTCGGCGTCAGAACGACATGGGTGGGCGCGGTTCATATCGATGCAGAATCACTACAACCTCGTGTATCGAGAGGAAGAGCGCGAGATGATTCCGCTCTGCCTCGCGGAAGGCGTGGGCGTGATACCGTGGTCACCTCTCGCGCGCGGTCGCCTTGCTCGTACCACGCCGTCGCCGAGTGAGGGAACGACTCGGGCGGAGAACGATCAGTATGCGGTAGACCTGTACGACTCACCGTCGGATAACGAAGTGATTGCCGCGGTACGAAAGGTTGCCGAGGAGATCGGTGCCAAGCCAGCGGAAGTCGCGCTCGCGTGGCTGCTTTCGCGTCCAGGCGTTGTCGCCCCGATCATTGGCGCAACGAAGATCGAGCATCTCGAAACAGCAGTGCGTGCGCTCGATGTGCAGTTGACCGAAGAACAGATCAAGGCGCTCGACGCACCGTACAAACCGCACACGGTCAAAGGACACAACTAAAGGTGCGAACCCCCTACGACCGATCGTTGAACCGGCGCGATTTTGTCGCGCACATCGCCGCCGCGGCAGGCGCCGGCGTACTCGGCTGCTCAGGTACTTCGGAACCGATGCCGATTTCGCCGCCACCTCCGCCACCACCACCACCACCACCACCACCACCACCACCTCCTCCGCCACTCGGCACAATCGACAACGTCATCGTGGTCACGATGGAGAATCGCTCGTTCGATCATCTGCTTGGATGGGTGCCCGGTGCGGAGGGAAGGCAGGCGGGACTCACGTATCTGGACAAGGCTGGCGTCACGCAGTCAACGCATCATCTCACTCAGTTTCAAAGCTGCGAATTCACAGATCCGAATCATTCATTTGAGGGCGGACGTCAGAACTACAACAACGGTGCGGCCGATGGCTTCATGCGCACTGACGGAAACGACCTGTATACGATCGGCTACTTCCTCGGGGCCGATCTTCCATTCCTTGGACGAGCTGCTCCCGAGTGGCTCGTGCTCGATCGCTACTTCTGTCCGTTCCTCGGACCGACGTATCCCAACCGGATGATCTCACTTGCCGCCCAGACGGACAGGCTCTCGAACACTCTGGTTGCGAGCACGCTTCCGACGATATGGGACAGACTTCTCGCGGCAGGTAAGACGGGACTCAACTACGGCACGGCTCTGACGTCCTCACATCTATGGGGAACGAAGTATCTGCCCATCATCAAGCCGATCGACCAATTCTTTACGGATGCTGCCGCAGGCACTCTCCCCAATGTGTCATTCGTCGATCCGGTCCTCACGGATGATCTGACAAACAGCTATCACCCGCCGGGAGACATCAGGAACGGCGAAGCGTTCATGGCGAGCATTTACAAAGCGGTGACGACGAGCCCGCAGTGGAGCAAGTCACTGCTCATCTTCACGTTCGATGAATGGGGCGGCTTCTATGACCATGTTCCGCCAACGGCCGCACCGCTTCCGCAGGCTGAACGTGACATTGGAAATACTGACGGCTTGCGCGGGTTCCGAATTCCAACCGTGCTCGTCTCGCCGTTCGTGAAACGAAAAAGTGTGTCGAGCAAGGTCTACGATCATTCATCCGTGCTCAAGCTGATCGAGACCAAATGGAATCTTCAGCCCCTCACCGTTCGAGATGCCGGGGCCAACAATCTCATGGACGAGATCGACCTCAGCATCGCAGTCACCGCAGCTCCAACTATCGACGTCGCACCTGGTCCGTACGGCACCAGGTGCTGAGATCTTTCTAGCTTCCCGCGGCGACTGGAGCGCGCGGGAGTTTGACGTCTGTATTCGCGAATGTATTCGCCACGACCGCCATGATTGCAGCACACAGCGCGATATCACGGGGATTGAGCTTGTCCACCATGTCGGCTTCTGTATGGTGATACCAGAAGTAGCGAGTGGGATCGGTGTTGATCGCTATTGTCGGAACACCGAGCAGGTTGAGCGGCCACACGTCCGCCTCAGGACCGCCCGCTTCCGCTGAATCCGCGCCGGCAGATTTCAACAGGTGTGCAAACTCGCGTGCAACCGTGAGTCCCTGTTCCGATCCGGAGAAGACAATTCCGCGCGGCTTGAACACTCCGTTGTCCGATTCCATTGCCACGATGTGCTTCTCGAGCTCGGCCTTGTGAGCATCGCGATAGGCGTAGGCTCCGCCCAGGCCGATCTCCTCGTTTGTCCAGAGTACAACACGAATTGTTCTCTTCGGACGAACGCCCGATTGCTTGATGAGACGCAGCGCTTCCCATGCTGCCACACACCCACCCGCATCATCCATCGCACCGGTGCCAACGTCCCACGAATCGATGTGTCCGCCAAGCACGATGACTTCATCGGGCTTTTCGGATCCACGAATCTCGGCGATGACATTGCGCGACTGCGCCGGAGGCAGGGTCTTGGCACCCATCGTCAGGCGAACGACAGGTTTCTCTCCGTTGCGCTGCATGCGCGCAAGAAGCTCCGCATCGTCGGGCGTAATCGATGCGCCGGGAATGTTCGGAGCGCTTCTGATCGTGTCGGCGTAACTCAGTCCGCCGGTGTGCGGAGTCTGTAGCGAATGAGGCGTCGCCGATCTCGCCAATGTTGCGACGGCACCGAATTGAACGGCTGAATCGGGGCCGTACGCGCGATACTGAACCGCTTGACCGTACGCAACGAATGGGTGAACTGTCGTATCGAACGGAAAGTTGTAAACGACGATCTTGCCTTTCGCTTCCGCGCGTCTCACGCGAAGCTCAGCGAAATCACGGACGACGAGAACCGGCGCAGATATGCCGCCAGGCTTGGTTCCGACACTGCGCCCAAGTCCGAGCATGTGCAGCGTGATGCGCCTGGGACTTTCAACAACTGCCGATTCCGATCCTCTGACCCAGTGAGTCACCATGACGGGCTCGGTGTGGACATTCTCGAATCCATCGCGTTTCATTTCTGCAACGATCCAGTCGATTGCGCGCTCGAGGCTCTGAGATCCGCTAGGCCGTGAGCCAAACGTGTCGGTGAGCCGGGCGAGACGGTTGTATGCGAAGCTGTCCTTTTGTGCCGATGCGATCAAACGCTCGGCCGCCGAACGATGAGACTCGAATGAAGACTGGGCGACGAGCGGCGTTGCCGCGAAAAGAATGGCTGCTGCGATGAAACGCATTGGTATCTCTAATCCAGGGTAGGCAGCTATGTTATGACCGTGGTGCCGCCGGGGAAATGGCACACAGTGTCAGAGTACGGAAAAACCATCCGGGAAGCGAAGAGGCGTATCGGTTGAAACGACTGATCATCGGACTGCTGTTCATCCTGATTGGTGGTGGGGTAATCTCATGGGGCTCGCGTGCCACTACGAAGGTCGCAACAAGCAAGAGCTGGCCGACTGTCCGCGGCACGGTTCTGTCGTCAAGCGTGGTTGTTGAGGGCCGACGCTATGAAGCCGACGTTCACTATCGCTTCATCATGAACGGAGAGAGGTATGAGTCGAACG
Source organism: Gemmatimonadales bacterium (assembly GCA_039933985.1). Lineage (GTDB taxonomy): Bacteria > Gemmatimonadota > Gemmatimonadetes > Gemmatimonadales > Gemmatimonadaceae > UBA4720. Next base: position 9,082 of record JBDTNA010000054.1, read on the forward strand.
TCCTCGTGCTTGGCGCGCCGAAATCCTTCGCCGACAGAAGCCTGGCAGAGAAAGCACTAGCCGTATATCCAAAAGGCAGTGAGGTAACTGTCTACTATGAACCAGGAAACCCCGCCCGGAGTACTCTAGAGCATGGACTCGCGACACAAAATCTTGGCGTGACCACTCTGACGGGAGGAGTGTTTCTGCTGCTCGGCTTGCTGCTTTCCATTTCCGGCGCGCTCGGATGGGCGCGCTCAGAGCTCGTCGGAAGATGATTCTTGTCGTCGGCGCGACCGGTACGCTCGGCCGAAAGGTGTCGCGCCTGCTTCTGAAGGGTGGAAGCCAGGTGCGGGCGATGACGAGAGTTATCGCTGATGCCGATGAGTTGAAAGCGCTTGGAGCCCGGCCGGTGCGCGGCGACCTTCGCGATCCGGACGCAGTCGAGTTCGCGGTGCGTGGAGCGCGCGCTGTTGTCGCGACGGCTCATTCAATACTTGGACGCCGCGATTCATCGAGCGACATCGTCGACTATATCGGTCACAGGAAGTTGATCGATCTGGCAAAGAAGGCCGGGGTCGAGCACTTCATCTATATGTCGGTGGTTGGTGCATCCCCGGATCACCCGCTCGATTTCTTCCGAACAAAAGCCCGAATCGAGCGGTATGTCGAAGAGAGCGGCATGGCGTACACGATCATTCGTGCGACAGCTTTCATCGAGATGCATGCCTATGAGCTGATCGGGAAGCAGGTGATGGAAGGAAAACGCGTGATGCTATTTGGCAAAGGGCGCAATCCACGGAACTTCGTTGCCGCCGAGGATGTTGCGAAAGCCATCGGTGGTGCGCTGCAGCTTCCGGCACTGCGAGGAAAGTCGATCGACATAGGAGGTCCTGAGAATCTTACGGATCATCAGGTTGTCGAGACATTTGAGAGAGTCAGCGGACGCAAGGCGAAGGTGTCGCACGTTCCGCTGTCTGTGGTCAGGACAATGTCGCGAGTGATCAAGCCAGTACATCCGGGGATCAGTCGCGTAATGAGATTGGGAATTATCTCGGAAACAACGGATCAGACATTTGACCCGTCGCGATTTCGATCGGAAATGCCGATCGGTCTAACAACCCTGGAAGACTGGATCAAAGACCGATTGCGCGCGTGAGGCGACGCAGCGCTACTGTGTCTGAACGATCTCGTCCGTGATTCGATAAGCGCCGTCGAGCCACCCGATGATCTCGCGGGCGCCTTCATGATCAACTCCTTCGTACCTCTCGCGAAGGAGTTTTTCCTTTTCCCCCAGCCGATCGAGCCCGATATCCTGAAGTGTGAGCAGATCCTCGCGGACCTTGGTGCCGAGGTCTTCGCCCAGTACCGTGATGCATGCGTGGCGAAATGAGTCGCCGTACTGGTATTGGTCGCCTAACCGGTAGTTATCCGAAAGGGTGATGGCTGGAATCCGATTAAGCGTTGGCTGCAATAACGGATTGATTCCGTGGGCCGCGATACTGTCTGCGTTGGCAGCGGGGCGGCCGGTGAATCCGCGCAAGTGAAGGTACTGCGACATGCGTTGACCGTCGTTCACCGGGTAGTTGTCCCACAGAAATGGCAGGCGCTTCATCTGGTCGGTGACGCGCGCGATGTGTGACGGAGAGTATTGTCGCGAGATGACTTCTTCACCTGTCCAGAACATTTCGATCGAGGGGTCGAGCATCTCGCCGAGATCTTCGAGGTAGTTGTCGGGCCGTTGTCCGAAGACACGGTCGAGGATCGGATCGTCGGAGTAATAGCTTGGGCAGACGATGGTACGCGTGGCTTCACTGCGGTCAACGGCCCAGGCGACGATATCTGCCTGCTTCCTGGCGAGATCGGGAATATCTCCCCGCATGTCGTCAAAGAGGATTGCGAGATCTTCGACGCCGATCTCGTTGAAGAATGAAAGTTTGCGCGCGAGAGCATCGCGGGACGCGTCGTTGAAATCGTTGAAGAGCTCGAACGGACTCAGTCCGATGCCGAAGCGAACGCCGGTGTCGCGCGCGTGAGCGGCAAGAGACGAGATACGGTCAGCAATGTGGGCGGGATGGGGCTCCTGCCATCGGCGTCGCAGGAAGGGGTCGGCCTTGGGTGCGTAGAGGTAGAAGCGGTAGCCGTATGGTGCGAGAAAGGAGATGGTGTCCTGCCTGGCTTCCCAGCTCCATGGCTTTCCGTAGAAACCCTCGATTATCCCAAGCTCAGGGTGCATCGCTCAATTTACTAACGGAAGGTCATTCGGTCTGTCCTGAACGCCCGAATTCCCCTACTATAGACGGGCTGTAGCTGTCCCCGCCCCCAGGTGGCGCGCGCTCTCGTTCAACCAACCTCGTCAACGGAGCATGGCATGGCTATTAACAACTCGAAAGTGCTGGTCGGAGGGTTAGCGGCAGGCGTGGTGATGAACCTGATGGACTACGTCTCCAATGGAATTGTCTTCGCGGACCGGATGCGAGCGGAAAGCAACGCGTTCAAGCCCGGGCTCGGGGACATGATGGCCCAGATGGATAGCAAGTCGATCGCCGGGTACGTCATCATGGATCTGGTTATCGGCGGCTTGCTGGTGTGGACGTATGCGGCAATGCGCCCGCGGTTCGGACCAGGCATGAAGACGGCGGTCTATGTCGCGCTGGCCTATTGGATTTTCGGATCCATCGTTGCCGTCGGCTATATGCAGATGGGGGCGATGTCGCGGGGACTCTGGCTTTCGTTCGGGGCCATGTATCTCGTCAGCCTCGTCATTGCCTCGACGGTCGGAGCGTGGCTCTACAAAGAGGACGC
>JBDTNA010000055.1:0-11824 GCA_039933985.1 Gemmatimonadales bacterium
CGCCCCGCTGGTTGTCCCAGTGCGAACGGAAAGGGTCGCGCCCATCGCGTCGGCCATTTGCCGGGCAATGGCAAGACCAAGCCCTAGTCCGCCTCCCTCGACGCGAAAGTCTCCGAGTCGAACGTAGGGTTGCCAGATTCGCTCTCGATTCTGCTCTGCGATACCGGGACCTTCGTCGGCAACAAGCAACGACACATGCTTCTCATCCTGTGACGCAGATACGCTGATCGTCTGATCGGCCGAGCCGTAACGGATCGCATTGTCGATGAGGTTTCGAACAATCTGCTCGAGAGCCGCAGCATCGGCATGAACAGTCAGCTCAGAAGGAACACTGACTTCAATGCGCATACCGCGCTCGGCGGCCAGAGGCTCCAACCCCGCGACCGTGGCAGCTACAGCGACATCGAGATCGACTTCGCTCAGAGTGAACTGCGGCGATGAACGGCTCACCTTCGCCAGGTGCATGACATTGTCGACCAGTCGAATCAATCGTTTGGATTCACGTGCAATTACTGACGCGGATCGCTGATGGTCACCGGTCCGTCCGAGCTGGAGCGACTCCGCATACAATAGTATCTGAGTGAGTGGCGTTCGGATCTCGTGGGTGACGCTCGCCGCGAACTGCTCACGCACGGCGGAAAGCTCATTCGCCCGGTGAAGCAGAAAAACACCAAGCACCCCGAGCGCGGCAACAAGAATCGCGACGCTGACAAGCATCGTTTGGGGAACGACAGGGATACCTCCCGGTACCACCTGCGCGAAGGTGCGCGAGTTAAGCGACAGAGCGGCCACCATCGACGGATTGCTGTCGTCCCAATATCGAAGACTTACCGTCGGTCCCCCGGTGAATTGAGGAGCCGATGCATAGAGCTGCTTTCCGCGCAGGTGAGTGACCACGAGCGAGAACGTCGTAACCGTGTCACTCTCATTCGAGCGATAAGCGGCCAGCATCCGTCGATGTGCCGCCTCCATCACCTCCTGACCAATCCGATCAAGAGGGACCTCGAGTCCCACGACGATCGGCCGCCCCTGAAGATCGAAGCGCCGATACTCGATGATCCAGTCGCCGGCGGAATCCGAGCCATTCGCCGCAATGATCTTCATTGGATCGCTTCGCGCCTCACGAAAAGCGCGATCAAGCTTTGATATGCGAGCGCGCGCTCGATCTGTTGCGGCCGCAGTTCGCGTCCCGGCAATAGAAATAGCCAGCGTCGACATGTCCACCAGGAATACGTAGCTTGGAATCACCCGTGCGCATCCGCAGTCGGCGGGCAGTTCCCGCGCGGTGCGAAGCATCTCGGTCAACGCGGCGTCCGGATCTCGGAGATCAGCCGAGAACACCGGAATCATTATGCGATGCCATGAGGTCAGCCCGAGCTCAGACGAGATGTCGAGGAAATCGCGAAGCCACACACCGGCCACTTTCGTTGCCGCTGCCTCAGCAGAGTTTCGGGCCGAGGAGGCGCTGCGCCATGCGATGATCAGGGCTCCGGTCGAGATCGCCAGCGACGCGACCACGACCAGTGCTACACCTCGCGTGGTTCCGCGAAGTGAAATCACATGCGCTCTGCTCGACGGCGAACGGGAACACTCGCATTGGACTTCCTGGGAGCTTTCCCTTGTCGGCTGAGCCAACTCGCCATCGCGGTGAAATATCCCGCCGCGTATTTCGTAGTCACTCGGCGTCCGTCCTTGATGACAAACTCCCTGATTCCATGATCAGTTCGCGGAAAAACAATCGTCTCCACCAGTCGCCCCTCACGTCGCAAGCGATCGAGAACACCCAGCGTAATTTCCGGCGGTGCTTCGATATCATCGCCTGCCATCAGCCAGAGCATTGGGATATGAAGTGACTCAAGCGTGGGTACCGGATCGTAGAACGGATCGAAATATGTGGTGAACATCTGCGGAGCGACGACCTTTGCCTGAGGTATCCCCATCGCGAGAACAGAGCTCATCCACGTCTGCGTTTTTCTGACAGCCGCAACCCAAGGCTCGTTACGCTCAGCCTCGAGAGTTCGCTCCAGATCTGTCCAATTGGCGAAGTTGTCACGCGCGAGTGCGTGAAGAGTCGCGTTCGCTGCTTCGTATCGTCGTATCTGTTCGGCGTCGACGCCGATCGCCTTGAGCTTGAGCGGGCCTTCAAGTCGATCCTCGTCGGCGATCGACATTGCCATCCCATATCCCACGAGAACAAAGGCGATGGATGGATCTTTTGACGCGGCGAGCGGGGCCACCCATCCACCCTGGCTGAATCCGGCCAGCCCGATACGAGTTGAATCGATGTCTGCTTTCCCGCGAAGAACCGCTACGGCTGCGACAACATCGTCAGAGAGAGCACCAAATCGCTGAGTGTAGTTTCCTGTTGATTTGCCGGTCCCACGCTTGTCGAAAACGAAGCCGCTGATTCCATTGGCGGCGAGCAGGTAGGGCAAGAGCTCGCTATCGACAACTCCGGTCGTATCTGATCCATGCACGAAGGCCACGGCCGCTGTACGAGTCCTTCCGACCGGACGAACGAGTTTGGCGAACAATCTCACGTCCCCGCTCGAGAAGCTCATCGTATCTTCGCGCACCACGACTCGTTTTGCGGACATAGGCCTCCAGCTACCTCGCTTCATCACAAGCCGATCGATCTGCCCGGCGACGCCTACAGTAAAGCGATATGTGATCGCCTTCGGTTCGCCTCCGTTGAAGTCGCTCGATGAATGAAAGGAAAGTGAATCGTCGAGGAAGAGCTGGTGACTCTCGCCAGTTCGAAAATCGATGTACCGCCAGGTACCGGCTGACGACGGCTCAACTCCGGCAAGATCGCCGTTGGTGAAACGATAAGCGCCCAGCAGTCGCGGACTCGATGAGCCACCCGGCGCGTTTGGCGCGCTTCCCTGTGCATTCAGTGAAAACGGCAGGACCGAAAACGGCAAAATCACAGATCCGACAATCGTGATTGTCACCACATGTGAAACGTGTAGCCGCGAGAACATCACCTGCCTCCACCGAGATTGACTTGTCTATTCTCCCAAGCCAACATACCGGCGCCGTAGTCGCGCTCGGTGTGAGGACTGTGCGCCTATTGTAAGCTGTCGGTAAGATCGCATTCACTTGTGTCCGAATCAGGAAAGCGACGCGCTATGGTCCGTGTGCTGGTGATCGAAGACAATGCCGACATCGCCGACGGTCTCGCAGAAAACCTTGTGATCGAAGGTTATGAGGTGCGCGTCGAGCGAACGGGCCGAGATGGCCTGATAGCGACTCAGTCGTGGGATCCGAATCTCGTGATCCTCGATCTCATGCTCCCGGACATCGATGGATACGCGGTTCTGAAATCCGTTCGCACAGGGCATGCAACGATGCCTGTGCTCATCCTCTCCGCTAGAGATCAGGAGCTCGACCGGCTGAAGGGATTCCGGCTTGGCGCCGACGATTACATGGTAAAACCGTTCGGGCTGCTGGAATTGCTCGCGCGCGTGGCCGCGGTGCTCAGACGATCCGGCTTGGGAGTGCTCAGCACACGCGAGGACGATTTGCGTTTTGGCAATCTTCGCATCCAGCGCAAAGCAAGACGTGTCTATCGGGATGGTCGGGAGATCGCTCTTCGCGCCCGCGCTTTTGATCTCCTCCTCGCGCTGGCGGACCGGCCCGACGAAGTCGTAACACGGGCCACCTTACTGGCCGAAGTCTGGGGCTACGGCGAAGACGTCGAAACCCGGACTGTTGACTGGCACATATCCGAGCTGCGGCGAGCGCTTGGAGATGACCCCGTGCGCCCGGTTCTGATTCAGACGGTTCGCTCAGTCGGGTACAGGTTTGTGCCGGCTGACTGAAAAAAGGCAATGCAGGGACTCGCTCTTGCGTCAACAGCGTAGTTTGAACCCTTCGAGAATCAATGGGCGAATTCGGCCTCGGCCCTGAAGTAAGACAGATCATAGCGGCAAACCTCGCCACGATGGACCATGTCGAGGTGTTGCTCCTGTTGTACAAGTCCGCTCCCGCATCGCGGAGCCGCGACGCCATAGCACGTGAAACACAGCGTCCATTGGAGCTCATCACGCGAGCTGTCGCCGATCTGACGAGCGGTGGTCTCGTGTCTCAAACGGCCGGACCGACGGGCGTCGAATCATACAAGTACGATCCGCGCTCCGAGTCCCTTCGCTCTGCAGTCGAGGAGGTGGTCGATGTTTACAATACGCGTCCGGTGACCCTCATTCGAGCGATCTACGACCGGCCGCCCGAACCGGTGATTTCATTCGCCGAGGCGTTTCGGGTTCGGGGGGACGGCTGACATGGCATTGATCATTTATCTCCTTTGCGCCGTCACGAGTTTCGCTTGCGCCTTTCTCCTGTTCCGCGGATATCGAAGGACGTCGGTTCGACTGCTCCTCTGGAGCGGGCTATGCTTTACCGGATTCTTCATCAACAACATCATTCTCATAATCGACTTGAGGCTTCTTCCCGAGCAGGATCTCTCGGTCATTCGGTCGCTGCCTTTGCTCGCAGGCATATCGTGCCTGCTGTACGGCCTCACTGCGGAGAGCAAGTGACGAGATATGAGCTGCTGGTGGCCGGAGCGCTGACAATGGGCTACGCGATAGCCGCGCTGTTCTTCTTCCGGTTCTGGAAGCAAACGGCTGACAGGTTGTTCGCCCTGTTTTCTGCGTCATTCGCAATTCTTGCCGTTCAGCGACTTGCTCTTGCATCCACGGTCGATGTCCAGGGCAATGCGGTATGGCTCTATGGCCTCCGTCTGGTCGCCTTCCTGCTGATTCTCGCCGCTATCGCGGACAAGAACCACAAATCGTCCACCTCCTGATCGTGGCCCAGAGAGCGCTGGCCGATACCGCTGCCGCATCAGCGGAAAAGTTCTTCAACACTCCGTTGTTCACCATAGCGCGTACACCCGTAACGGTGATGACACTTGCGGTATTTCTCGCGATCACAGTGTTCGCGATCTGGGCGTCCCGCCTCGCGGGCCGCGCGACAAAACGCGGATTCGCGTTGCGCGGCGTTACCGACGAAGGCACGACGGGAGCAGCCGCGCGACTGGTTCAATACGTCGTCATGCTCCTCGGCGTAGGAGTCGCCCTGCAAACTCTCGGGATAGACTTGAACGCGCTGTTTGCCGCCAGTGCCTTCTTCGCCGTCGCACTCGGTTTTGCGATGCAGAACGTGGCGCAGAATTTCGTTTCGGGCGTGATTCTTCTCACCGAGCGGACGATCAAGCCGGGGGACATTCTTCAGGTCGAGAACCGGGTGGTGCGCGTGACGCGAATGGGCCTTCGGTCTACCGTCGCACGCACTCGTGATGACGAGGATCTCATCATCCCGAATTCCGTGCTCGTCACCAACACGGTTACGAATTACACGTTGAGAGATGCGGTATACCGGATTCGCGCGACAGTCGGAGTCTCGTACGGGTCCGACCTCGATGTCGTGACGGAGATATTAGCCACGGCGGCATCCGGGCTGCCCGAGAGGTTCACCGGCCGCGACCCTCGGGTGTTGCTGACGGGATTCGGAGATTCGTCGGTCAACTTCGAGATCTCCGTCTGGATACAGGATCCGTGGAGCTCGCGCGTCAATCTCTCGGCACTGAATCACGCCGTCTGGCGAGGCCTCAGGAATGGCGGCATTACCATCCCATTCCCGCAGCGCGACGTGCATGTGATTCCGCCCCCGGCGAAGCGTGAAGCTGATGATCGGTGACGTGACCGTCCAAAAGCTGTCTGCGTTTCGGCGAAAGATTCGCGGATGGCTCGACGGACGTGATCGCGTCGAGATATTCACTGAAACGGCCGTAGCCTCGACCGATGCGAGCCCGGCATACTGGTCGCTGCTGATTCTCTCGGGCGCAATCGCAGCTCTCGGTCTCGCGCTCGACAGCGCCGCGGTCGTCATCGGAGCGATGCTGATTGCACCGCTGCTCGCGCCAGTCACCGGCTTTGCGCTCGCACTTGCAATCGGAGATGGCAGACTCGCTCTCGAGACAGCACTTGTGATCGTTCTCAGCACGGTATCGGTGGTGCTCGTTACGGCGCTTCTGTCATTTGCCCTGCCTGTGACGTTCCAGGCTATCACGCAGGAGATTGCCTCGCGCACACGACCGACTACGCTCGATCTCGGGGTCGCCGCGTTCTCCGGACTTGCCGGCGCAGCAGTGACAGTATCACGTGGCAAAAGGCTGTCGGGCGCGATTCCAGGTGTAGCGGTGTCGGTCGCGCTCGTTCCTCCTCTCGCCGTCGCGGGATATGGTATCGGCATCGGCTGGAACTGGCTCATCATCCGGGGCAGCCTCCTGCTCTATACTGCAAACCTCGCAGGCATCGTAATGAGCGCGATGCTTGTCTTTCTAGTGGCGGGAATGCGCCAGGAAGAAGTGCTGGAGAAAGACAGAAACTGGCATGGCGAAGGACAGGCGGCGGCTCTCGCGGTCTGGGTTGAAAGGATTCCCGGGCTCCGATCGCTTGGACTGATGGGCTCGGTCTGGGCCAGGATTGGACTCGTTGCAGTCTTTGTCGCACTCGTTGCAATTCCGTTGTCGCAATCGCTTCGCGAAATAGCGCGCGAGTCCAGAGTGAAACGCGCAGTGAGTACAGCAGCTCAACGCTTTAGCGCGCCAGGTCGTTCCTTTGTCGTGAGGCAGCAGGTGGAAATCGGAGAAGATCGCACGCGGGTGATTCTCGATGTCGCCACCACCAAGTGGTATGGCGATTCGGTGCGCGTCGCATTCGAGAAGCATGCGTCCGCGATCGCCCGCGAGCCGGTTCTGCTTACGCTCGAGCAGGTCCCAGCCGCCAGTGGCGACATCTCCCAGCTCTCGGCGATGCTTGGTGCGCAAGCTCCTTCCAGCGGCAGGATCGCGCGCACCGCGCCAACGCGAGTCAGAGTCGAGTCTCTTCGTGATGAAATCGCCTACTCCCTCAGCGACGTCACTCTGCCGGATTCTGTCGTCATCGTCGGTTCCGATCTCGCACTCGGCGACTCGATCAGTGGTCCACTCCTCACTTACGCGTATACATCGCGCGACTCACTGACAGAGGACGCGCAGCAGATGGTGCGTGGCCAGATCGCTCATTCGCTCGGGTTGCCGCGCCTGAGAGCCGGGGCAAATTTCGTATCGTTGGCATCGAGGGAGATTTCAAGTCCGATAGCCGCTGTCGTTGATACCTTCAGCGTACTTACCCTGCGTTTTTCCCGGCTCAGTGTCGAGATTCGCGCAGCCAGCGACATTCCGCGCGAACGCGTCGACTCGGTGAGGGTTCGTTTTCGTCGATCGACAGTCGTTATCGACAGCACAAAGGCTTTCGCGGGCCGCATTTCACTCGGACTCGTACCTGAACGGCCCTGAGCGACCTGTTAGCAAATCATCAAGCTTGGTCATTGTTCAAACGGGGTTTGCCGGGCTATTTTGGCGGAGCACCCATCCCACCTGCCGCTGAGTAACGCGTCGATAGCCCGAGTTCGCGCCAGCAATCTCTGCGTCAGCAGATGATCCATACTTGAAATCAGTAACTGTTTCAGGACGCGATCCACTTCAAAACAAGGGGGCTATGTGTTGAAGGTAAAGTCAGGCATTAACGCGCGACGATGGGCAGGAAAATTGTTGCTGCCTGCAGTGGCTTTTGCGTTGCCGATGGCGGCGCAGACCGGGGTCGTGACGGGACGCGTAGTAAGCGCGCAGTCCGGGGCGCCAATTGTGAATGCCCAGGTCACGGTCACCGGCACCACGATCGGCATTGCGGTTGACGGCGACGGCCGGTTCCGACTGACAGGTGTTCCAACGACGGCGCGCGAAGTCAGAGCGCGAAGTCTTGGCTATGCCCCCGCATCGGCTGCGTTCTCACTGACGTCGGGCGCGACGGCGACGGTCCGCATCGTGATGACGGAAAGCGCGAAGGCGCTCGACGCAGTAGTCATCACAGGCGCCGTCGGCGACACGAGACGACGCGCGATCGGAAACGCTGTATCCACGGTCAACGCCTCCGAAGTAATCGGCCGCTCGGCAGTAAACAACATCACCGAGATACTTCAATCGAAGACACCGGGACTCACTCTGATGCCAGGGTCGGGGTCGGCGGGCACTTCGACGAACTACCGTCTTCGCGGCGCAGGATCGCTGTATGCGGGCAACTCGCCCACGATCTATCTCGACGGCGTCCGGCTCAACGACCGCAACCAGGGCAGCTACACTGTGTTCGGCCAGACGGCAGCGGCGCTCGACGCGATCAATCCGAATGACATCGAGTCGATCGAGGTGATCAAGGGCCCGGCCGCTGCAACGTTGTATGGGGCCGAAGCAGCGGCGGGTGTGATTCAGATCATCACGAAGAAGGGCCGCCCTGGAAAGACGAGATGGGAAGGGCGCGTCGAGACCGGCAACGCAAAGTGGGTCGACGATCTCAAGCCGGTGAACTATGGAGTCGCCACGGCAGCCCGATTAGCCGACCCGGCTGGCTATCCAGGGTACATCGGGCTTCAGGTGGGTGACATCATCTCGCACCGTGCGATGACTGAGCCGAACGCATTGAGAACCGGTGGCCTGACGAAGTACAGCCTGTCGGCAGCCGGTGGCGGAGATCGCTACACCTATTTCCTGTCGGGCGCACAGAGCAAGGAAGAAGGCGTCAACCTCAACAACTACGCAAACCTTGGCTCGGTTCGTGGAAACTTCGCATTCACTCCCTCGAGCAAGGTGACCTTCAACACCAATGTGGATCTGAGCAGGAGTCACGTACGACTTCCTCTCAACGACAACATCGCATTCGGATTGATCATCAGCTCGTATCTCGCAATTCCAGGGCGCAAGTACAATTTCCCGGCGGGACTGAACGAGTCCCAGATTCTTCCGGAGGTTGCCAACACATACGACAACCAGACAAGAGCCGACCGTATCATCATCGGAACCAGCGCAGAGTATAAGCCGGTAGAGTGGCTGAGCAACAAGGTTCGCGTCGGTTTCGACCAGAATGTCGGCCGGGCCGAGCTGTATTTCCCACCGCAGCCCGCGGGACTCAACCCCTTCAGTGCTCGCGCAAGCTTCGAGCAGGACAACACGAAAGGATTCCTCGCACAAGGCCGCCCCCTCAACCAGAACATCACACTCAACTACGACCTGACGGCGACGCGTGACATTTCGCCGACCTTCATTTCGAATTCTTCATTCGGTGCCCAATACCTCGCGAACACATACAGGCGCACCGATGCGTATGGACAGGACCTCGGCGCAACGGGGATTCGTTCCGTCAGCGCTGCGGCGATCACGACGAGCGGTGAGGCGTTCTCAGAGCAGAAGTCAGTTGGCTTCTACGTGCAGGAGCAACTGGCGATGCGCGACCGCCTCTTCCTCACCGGCGCAGTTCGGGTCGACAACAACTCGGCATTCGGATCTGAGTTGAACAGGGTGTTCTATCCGAAAGCATCGGTTTCGTACGTGATCTCCGAAGAGCCGTTCTTCAGCATGCCGATGGTGGACGACCTGCGACTGCGACTCGCATGGGGCCAGGCAGGCAATTCGCCGGGACCGTTCGACGCGCTTCAGAGCTACACCACCTCAGTAGTGACGAACCCGACAGGATCTGCTTCCGCACTCCGATATGGCTCGTTCGGAAATCCGAACCTCAAGCCGGAGCGCGGAAATGAGATAGAGGCAGGATTCGAAGCCGGGATCCTTGGCGGCAGAGCCAATCTCGACTTCACGTACTACTATAAGAGGACGAACGACGCGCTGCTTCCAGTAGCAGTGCCCCCGTCGACAGGGTTCGCCGGCACCCGTCTCGAGAACCTCGGCACGATCTCCAATAGTGGTTTCGAGATCATCCTGAGCGGGACGATAGTTGAGATGAAGCAGGCGTCGCTGGAGACAACACTGTCTCTCGCGACCAACAAGAACCGGCTTGTCTCGTTCGGCGATGATCGCTCACCGATTGTCTTCGGATCGTATGCTCCATCGCAGCGTTACCAGGTTGGATACCCATTGGGCGGAATGTGGGCGCAGCGTGTGCTGAAAGACGCGAACGGAGCACTCATAAAGACCGCAAACGGGCTGGCCCAGCTCGACACAACCGGCATTTTCAAAGGGCCTTCCGCGCCGACAAAGGAGGTTTCTCTGTCGTCCACCCTTCGGTTCTTTCAGCGGTTCAGAATTTACGGCCTCGCCGACTACAAGGGCGGGCACTACCAGTTCAACGTGAAGGACTGGCGTCGGGATCGGGCCGGTCTCTCGTGGGCAACCGTGGACCCGAAGGCAAATGCCGATGAGGTGCTGGAGCGGAAATTCGCTTCGCAGACTTACCTGCACATTCAGCAGGCGGACTTCGTCAAGCTGAGAGATCTCTCGCTGAGCTACGACCTGCCGCAGATGCTCATCGGGCGATTCGCCGACAAGGCGACGATCACCGCCGCAGGACACAATCTCAAGATATGGACGAAATACGGCGGGGCCGACCCCGAGCTCAACTTCAACGGCGGCGAGTCGACGTTCAATCGCAACGACTCGTGGACCGTGCCGATGACACGTCGTTACTCACTCTCGCTCTCGGTGAACTTCTGATGAGAAATCAACAGATGGGCCCGGGACGGGTCGCGCGCATTCTCTGCGCAGTCGGAGTAATCGCCGCATCAGGCGCATGCACCAACCTTCTCGATGTTTCGGACCCCGGCGCGATTCAAGGTGGTCAGCTCGGTGATCCGGCGCTTGAGCAGCTTCAGGTTAACGGGGTGATCGGCGAGTTCCAGTTCGCCTACGGTTACCATGCGCTGTGGTCAGGCGTACTGTCGGACGAAGTGTTTACCGATCACACCAATGTCAGCGTTCGTGATTTCTCGCTGCACAACTTCGGTGATCTGAACGACATCACCACGGGCGCTTACGAGAATATCCAGCGGGCCAGACAATCGGCCGATGATGCCTCGGCGCGTCTCAAGGAAATCCTCGGAGCGAACGCGTCGTCGAGTCTCAACATGGCCCGGGTGATGGCGTACGGAGGATACTCGTACGTGCTGCTCGCTGAGGCGTACTGTGGGGCGCCCGTGAACCTCAGCGCGGAGCTCACGCCGGAGGATCTCTTCACCCGCGCGATCGCAAGGTTCGATACAGCGATTGCAATCGCGACAGCCGCGAACTCCGGCACCAACGCGGCGGCGGCGACGGATCTGATCAACATGGCGAACGTGGGCGCCGCAAGAGCAGCACTAAAGATGGGCGACCTCGCGAAGTCCCGAACGTACGCCGTCAAGGTTCCCGCCAATTACGAGAAGCTGGTGAACTACTCGGCCAACTCGGTGCGCGAGAACAATCAGCTCAATCGTCCCGCGCGAACGGCAGATCCATTCCTTGGAATCGCTCCGCACTTCCTGGGGATCAACGATCCGCGGCTTCCGCCACTCGGAACAGCGGGGCTTGGGTTGAACTCGAATCCAATCTTCCCGCCCCAGCGTCCGTTGATGTATGTGGGATGGAGTGCGGCGACTCTTCAGACGATCGACATCACGACGAACATCAAGTTCGCCACGGGGCTTGAGGCGCAGTACGATATCGCCGAGGCCGACGGTGCGGTGGCGAGCACGCTTGCGTTCGTAAATGCGCGGCGCGCGGTCGGAAATCAGGCAGCGGTAAACTTCACGGGAACGGCGCTGATGGCCGAGCTGCGAGAGCAGCGGGCGCGGGATTTCTTCCTCACGGGACAGCGTCTTGGAGATCTCAGGCGGTATCTCAAGGCGAGTATCAATTTGTATCCGACCGGCAAGTATCCCGTGTTCACCGATTTCTACGGTGCCAACACCTGCATGGTGGTGCCGAGGACGGAGAAAGCGGCCAATCCCAATTACT
>JBDTNA010000056.1:0-11674 GCA_039933985.1 Gemmatimonadales bacterium
ACACCGGCGACGCCCGAGGCCTGAGCCTCCGGGATCGCCTCGCCGACGCGCTCAATCGCGCCGGCGAGGTCGAGCGGCAGCTATCCGATCCTAAGACTGTAAAGGACGCCCAGCGCATGACAGCGCTGGGACGAGAGCACCGCCACCTGAGTCCGGTCGTTGAAATGGCCGGACTTCTTTCGAAGTTCGACACCGAGCTCGCGGAAGTGCGCGAGCTCTTTCTAGTTGATGACGCCGAAATGGCCGCTGAAGCGCGCGCCGAAGAGGCCCGCCTCAAGACGCAGATCGGCGAGCTCGAAGAGCGAATCAAGCCCGCGCTCATTCCGCACGATCCGCTGGACGACCGCCCCGCAATCGTCGAGATCAGAGCAGGAACAGGTGGTGACGAGGCCGCAATCTTCGCGGCTGATCTATATCGCATGTACACACGCTTCGCCGAGAAGCGCGGTTGGCGAATCGAGATGATCTCGTACTCTGAGGGTACCCTTGGCGGAGTCAAGGAAGCCGTGTTCAAGGTGAAGGGCGACGGTGTGTTCGGCACGATGCGCTGGGAATCGGGCGTGCACCGCGTACAGCGCGTGCCCGTAACCGAGGCTCAAGGTCGCATTCACACCTCTGCCGCAACTGTCGCCGTGCTTCCCGAAGCGGAAGAGATCGACATGAAGATCGAGGACAAGGATCTTCGCATCGACGTTTTCCGCTCATCAGGTCCGGGCGGACAGAGCGTAAATACGACCGATTCCGCCGTCCGCATCACGCACATCCCGACCGGGATCGTCGTCAGTCAACAGGACCAGAAGTCGCAGCTTCAGAACAAGGCCAAGGGAATGGAAGTGTTACGCTCGCGCCTCCTCGACGCTCGTATAGCTGAACAGGAAGCGGAGCGTTCCAGAATGCGGAAGACACAAGTTGGAACCGGTGATCGGTCGGCGAAAATTCGCACGTACAACTTTCCCCAGAACCGAGTGACCGATCATCGCATTGGATTCACGATGCACGAGCTGGCGAATGTGCTCAACGGCGACATCGACCCGGTGATCGAAGCGCTGCGCGGCGCCGACGTCGAGGAGCGCCTCGGTGAGTAGAGCGATTCACCGGTCGCAGGCGATCTACAACGCTGACCCGACAGTACATGCGGTTGTGGAAGAGCTTACTGGCTCGCTGCGTCTCGCCGGAATAACCGATCCCCGCCGAATTGCGACCGATGTGGTCGCGGCGCTGCTCGAAGTTCCCCGGTCATGGCCGGTCATGAACCGCGAGACGAGCATGGACCGCGCGCTTGCTTCTGCGGCGAGCGAAGCGGCCCGCAAGCTGTCGGATGGTGCGCCGTTTGCCTACGCGGTGGGATACGCGGCCTTCAGGCATCTCAATCTCCTCGTGGACGAGCGTGTGCTCATTCCGCGACCCGAGACGGAGGTACTCGTCGGCGAGATTCTGGAGATCATGGATGCGAAGTGCGGCGCACACGGAGAGTGGGGCACGGCGATCGACATCGGCACAGGCTCGGGCGCGATCGCGCTTTCGCTCGCGAGTGAAGGCCGGTTCGATAAAGTGATTGCGACCGACGCTTCCATCGACGCGCTCGATGTCGCGCGGTCGAACGCCGAACGCTCGGCCACCGCGATCCGGACGCCGGTTGAATTCAGGCGTGGCGTATTTCTGTCGCCGGTCCGAGGAGAGAAAGTGTCGGTGCTGGTATCGAATCCGCCCTACATCTCGTTCTCGGAAATCGACGCGCTTCCACGAAGCGTCAGAGACTGGGAGCCGCCGATGGCATTGTTCAGCGGACATGATGGCATGGCGGCGACACGTGAGATCGTCCGCGACGGATCGAGCGTTCTTTCGAGCGGCGGAACGCTCGCGCTCGAGGTCGATGAGAGACGCGCATCACTCGCGGCCGAGATGATCATGAGGCAGGGGAGTTACACCGACGTCGGAGTGAGACTCGATCTCACCGGGCGCGAGCGATTCGTGTTCGCGACCAGGATCTGACGCGCTAACAGAACAAGGGAGAAGAGATGCTGGAAGAAAAGGCGCGCGACCTGGGCCGCGTGATCGGACAGAGTGCCGAATACCAGGCGGTAAAGCGATCGAGCGATGCGCTGAATGCCGATCGAGATGCGGTTGCCGTTCTCCAGCAGATGGAGAAGATTCGCACGGATGCGCAGCAGATGATCGCGCGCGGCGAGCAGCCCACGCCGGAGATGGAGCAGCAGCTCGACGAGCTTCTCACCAAGGTCCAGTCGAATTCGGTTTACCAGCGCGCAATTTCGGCGCAGGAAAATTTCGACAAGATCATGTACCAGGTTAACAACTGGATCATGGACGGCATGAAGAAGGGCGCGACAAGCTCCATCATTACGCTTTCCTGATACCTGAATCGTGAGCCCCGGACTGCTGATCGTCTTCGAGGGCTCTGAGGGCGCGGGTAAGACCACCCAGGTCAGGATGCTTGGCGAGAGGCTGCGCGAAGAGGGAGTCGACATGCTTTCCCTTCGTGAGCCAGGCGGAACTCCACTGGGCGATGCTATTCGGTCGATTCTCCTCGACCCGGCACAAAACATCTCCGCCCCATCCGAGGCGCTGCTGTTCATGGCGTCCCGGGCCGAGATAGTCCGGGAGCAGATTGACCCTGCGCTGGCGCGCGGTGTAGTTGTATTGATGGACCGGTTCTTTCTTTCGACCTACGCCTACCAGATCTTCGGACGGGGGCTTCCCGAGTCCGGGATACGGTCCGCAAACGCGCTTGCTGCAGGCGGACGGGTGCCCGATCTCAACATCGTTCTCGAGATTCCGGCAACGGAAGGCATGGAGCGCGCAACAGCGCGCGGCGCGCACGACAGGATCGAGCAGTCCGGCGATGCGTTTCACAATCGCGTCGAGGGTGCGTTCGCCAGCTTTACCGGTCGCGACTGGCAATCAAAGCATCCGGAATGCGGCCCGATCGCCGGTGTCGATGGTCGCGGCACTCCGGATGAAGTTCACGCCCGCGTGCTGGACGCACTTGCGCGAAACTTGCCTGTACAGTTTGCGATGTTGTCAAAGGAAAGCAGGAGCTGATGTTGGATATCAATCCCGGAATACGCTCACGCACCGCGACGGTAGGTGCATTGTTGATGCTTTCGCTCATCACGGGCGGATGGCTTCTCGAGCGCGGAACACGTGGCGGTCCCGTAACGACCACCGCCCAGGCGGCGCGTCTGTTCGACGACGTCTTCCGCCACATTTCGCGCAGCTACGTCGATTCCCTCCCCACATCATCGATGTACCGGATGGCCGTCGACGGAATGCTGTACGAGCTCGAGGATCCATACACGTCGCTGCTCGCGCCCGACAAGCTCGGACGGCTGAATGAAACGACAAGCGGCAACTACGCGGGCGTCGGCGTTCAGGTCGATGTGCGAGACGGCTGGATTGTCGTGATAGCGCCTACTCCGGGAAGTCCCGCCGAGCGCGCCGGAATTCAGCCGGGCGACCGGGTGGTGGAAGTTGACGGCCACGGCACGCAGGGCTGGACGCTCGAGGATGCGACCAATGCATTCCGTGGAAATGCTGGAACCTCAGTCGCTATGCGGATCGAGCGACCAGGCATGCTCGCGTCGATTCCCTTGACACTCACGCGCTCGCCGCTTCATCAGAGCGCAGTCCGGCGCGTCGCGATGCTTCCAAACGGCGTCGGCTACATCGACCTCAAGGCGTTCAGCGATTCATCGGATAGAGAATTGTCGAACAGCGTGCGCGCGCTTCTCTCTCGCGGCGCCAAGTCACTCATCATCGACCTGCGCTCGAATCCCGGCGGATTGCTGGAACAGGGAACTCGCGTTGCCGATCTGTTTCTCGACAAGGGACAACGCATCGTGAGTCTTCGCGGGCGTACTCCTGAAGCAAATCATGACTTCACTGACAGTACTGCCGAGCGCTGGCCAAAGCTTCCGCTGACGATTCTCGTCGATGACAAGAGCGCGAGCGCAGCCGAGATCGTTGCCGGCGCTCTTCAGGATCACGATCGCGCCGTGATTGTTGGAGAGCCGACGTACGGGAAGGGAAGCGCTCAGTCGATCATTCCGCTCGGACCCGATGGCGGTCTCAAGATCACGACCGCGCGGTGGTTCACACCGTCCGGACGCTCGATCAGCAAGAGGCTCGACCGTGACGACAGCGACTCAGACGTGCCGCCCGGCAGCACGCGTAAGCGCTATCGCACAGCGGCAGGGCGGATCGTTTATGACGGCGGCGGCATCACTCCGGATGTCATCGAGAGTGACAGCGCATACACCGCTCAGGTGCGCGATCTGCAGGGCGTGCTTGGACGGAAAGTGGGCTCGTTCCGCGATGCGCTTACGGACTATGCGCTTAGCCTCAAGGCGACGCGCGGAGTTTCGTCGCCGCAGTTCACGATTTCCGAGCAGATGCTCGATGAGGTATGGAAGCGGATGGTGGCTCGCGGTGTCGTGATGGACCGCGGGATCTACGACGAGTCAGCGCCTGTCGTACGTCAGCTCCTTACGTACGACATCGCTCGATATGTGTTCGGTCCCGAATCCGAGTTCAAGCGACGCGTTGAAAGCGACCGGGCGATTGCTACGGCTCTCGAGATTGCGACCGGCGCAGCAACTCAGAAGGCCCTGCTCGAGCGCGCAGAAGCTCGTCAAAAACAGCAGCTGAACGATCGGCCCGCTTCGGGCGGCGAATGACCGAGCGGGTACTGATCATCGGGGCCGGGCATGTCGGCCGCGGGCTGTATCGTGCCTTCCGGACAACGCGTGGTGTCGATGTTCTTGGACTTCACGGACGTCGTCCTTCAGGATTCACTACTTCGTACGGCGGGCTCCCGTCGACGATTGCCGACGCGAACGCGATCATCGTCGCGGTGCGCGAAGATCAGCTCGACGATGTTCTTGCCGATCTCATCCACGAGCGAGGCGCAGGGAATCGTGGGCGGCTTGCCTCGGGCACAGTAATTCTTCACACGTCGGGAAGCGCCGAGCCGCAGCGTCTCCTCACACTGCCCGATGTCGGACTGAGCGGCGGGACATTTCATCCGCTGATTCCGTTCGCCGATCCGGATCGCTCTGTCGAGATGCTGAAGCATGCATGGATCGGCGTCGATGGAGATGAGCAGGCCCGGGCGACGTCACGCCGTCTCGCTGGTCACCTCGGTGCCCGAACACTGGACATTCCGTCGGGCAGCAAGGCGGTGTATCACGCTGCCGCGGTGATGAGCTCGAACTTTCCGGTGGTACTTGCATCACTCGCGAGCGAGCTTCTCGCCGGCCTGGGTATCCCCGAGCGCAGCGCGCAGCAGGCCGTACACAGCCTGATGGAGGGAGCGGTTCAGAACATCGGTGAGACGCCGCCTGATGAGGCGCTGACGGGCCCGGTTGCCCGTGGTGATGGGGACGCAGTGATGCGGCACCTCGCGGCGTTGAGAGCGCATCCCGAAGCAAAGGCGGTTTACAAGCGGATGTCGCTGGCGGCGATCGACATGGCCGCGCGGCGGGGGGTCAATCCGGTGCGGCTCGAGGAGCTGAGGAAGATTCTTCTGCTTCGCTAAACCCTTACCACGGATTACACAGAATTACCACGGAATGGGCACGGACGGCCGCTCTAGTCTTTGAAAGCTTCCGCGAAGGCAGGCAATCCCTTTTGTTGTTAACTGGTGAACGCCGTGCCTCAGTTACCGGAGAACTCTCCAGAATCAAGAATCCGCGCATTCTTCGGCGGCGTGAACTTGAACTCCGATGCTCCGATCGACGCATTCGGCTGAATCTTCGTGATCGTCACCAGTCGAGTGAGACCATTAAGGTCCGCGACCTCGAACTGTCTGACCGAGTTGTCCGAAGCATCGACCCACACCTTGACGCGTGTAAATGCGCCGTTCGCTTTCTTCGGAACGAGCGAGACGACATTCATCTTCCGGCCACCGATCGTTGCGGTTCCAGATGACGTCACAGCGTATCGCGCTGACGGCGACGACAGAAACAATCCGCCCGGATCGATCATCGCGAGAGAGTTGCTGCCGTTCGCTGGAAGCCTGACCACCTGTCCTGGCGCGCTGCTCGGGAGGTAGACCCAGAGCCACTTGCCGTCGGCTACAACGCGGTCGCCTTTGGGATCCGTGAAGTTTACCGAGAGAAAATTCGGATCTTTTCGCAGCATCACGCCCCGCGCGGTTGAAGTCGTCCCCGTCAGCGGATTCGTCAGCTTCTGAGTGAATTCAGCACGCACGCTCTGCATGTCGGCATATGATTTCGCCGCGCGATCGATAACTGCTTCCGGAGTCTGCGCCGGCAGGGTCGTCGATGCGCCAAGAATTGCGATTGCTGCGAGGAGTTTCTTCATATCAGCGTGTACCCGCGACGGTTTTCTCCGTTCCCGCTGGCACGCCGTTCGATGAATCAACACGCGCAAGCGCGGCAACTGGCGGAGTAACGCGGCGACCGATAGCGATCGCGACAGCGCGCAGCTCTTCGATGAGAGTGATGAGCTGTTCTGGATGCAACGACTGCGCGCCGTCCGAAAGCGCCTTGTCGGGATGCGGATGCATCTCGACGAGGATGCCGTCCGCGCCCGCGGCAAGAGCCGCGCGAGCCATCGGCGTAACCTTGTCGCGAATGCCCGTGCCATGACTTGGATCACCGACAATCGGCAGATGCGAAAGCTTGTGCACAGTCGGGATCGCGGTGAGATCGAACATGTTTCGCGCGGAGGGGTCGAACGTTCGAACACCGCGCTCGCACAGAATCACCTGGCCGTTGCCTTCAGACAGGATGTATTCCGCGCTGAGCAGAAGATCGGTGATCGTCGCCGCCATGCCGCGCTTGAGCAGAACCGGCTTTCCGATCCTGCCGACGGTCTTGAGAAGCGAATAGTTCTGCATGTTGCGGGCGCCGATCTGAATGCAGTCGGCAACTTCGGCAACGAGATGCGCGCCCTCGTCGTCCATCGCCTCGGTCACGATTGGAAGTCCCGTCTCGCGCCGTGCAAGACTCAGCAGCTCGAGTCCCTTCTTCCCTAAACCCTGGAATGAATAGGGCGAGGTGCGCGGCTTGAACGCACCGCCTCGCAACGCGGTCGCTCCTGCGTCGCGCGCAATTCGAGCGGACTCGACAATCTGAGACTCCGATTCGACGGAGCAGGGACCCGCAATCACGGGAACATCGTTGCCGCCGAACGAGACGCCAGGCGCGATCGTTACGATCGTGCTTTCGGGCCGCCACTCACGCGACACCTGCTTGTACGGCTGCGTGACGTGAATGATCTCCTGCACGCCGGACAAAGCCGCAAGCCGCGATGAGTCTACTCTCCCATCGTTACCGACAACCCCGATTGCGGTTCGCTGCGCACCCGGCATCGGCCGCGCGCCGTATCCCATCTCCTCGATCACCTTGACGACGCGATCGACTTCGGACGAGGTCGCGCCGTGCTGCATTACTACGAGCATGTCAGGCGCTCAGTGCGGCGACGGGCTCGGAGGGCGCGAGGGTGCCGGCGATGGCCTCCTCGACTGCCGCGCCGCGCATATGCACGCTGACGAGAGACGAGACGCCCGGCTCCTGCATGGTCACGCCGTAAACTGCATCCGCCGCTTCCGTCGTCGTGCGCGGATTGTGCGTGATCACGATGAACTGGGTGTTGCTTTTGAATTCATTGAGCATGCGAACGAATCGTCCGATGTTGGCGTCGTCGAGAGGAGCATCTACCTCATCGAGCAGGCAGAACGGGCTCGGCTTCGTGAGAAAGATTCCGAACAGCAGCGAGAGCGCCACGAGGGCACGCTCGCCGCTGGAGAGCAGGTGAATGCGCTGCGTTTTCTTCCCCCGCGGGGCCGCATGAATCTCGATATCGCCGTCGAGCGGCGTCTCGGCATTCTCCAGACGAAGATCGCATTCGCCGCCACCGAACAGCGTCATGAAAATCTTCCGGAAATTCTCGCGAACCTGCACGAACGTCGTCAGGAACAGCTCGCGCGCGGTTGTGTCGATCTCCCGGATTGCCTGCTGAAGCGAAAGCTTTGCCGCAGCAAGATCAGCGCGCTGCGAGGTGAGCATCTCCAGCCGCTTCTGCTCTTCCTCGTGCTCTTCGATGGCGAGCGGATTCACCGGGCCGAGCGCGTCGAGCTGCTCGCGAAGCAGCGTCGCCTCGGCGCGAATCGCCTCATCGTCGAGCTCGACGGGCTGCGCTTCCTGCATGAGAGTCTCGAGCGGCTTTCTCCATTCGGTCTCGAGACGCTCGCGAATCATTGCGCGCCTTCCCGAGAGCTCCGTCAGTCGCAGCTCGGAAGCGTGAAGCTCGTCGCTCAAGGAGGTCGCACGGTGACGCAGGGCGGTCAGCTCGTGCTCGGCGCTTTCGAGCGATTCGTCCGTCGTCTTTACGGCAATCTCGGCGTTCGCAAGGCGCGTCTCCGCGTCCTCTAAAGTTGCCTGACGTGCGTCCAGATCCATCTGCCACGTGGCGAGCTGGCGCGCGAGGTCGCTGTCCGCTTCCGACAAGGTGCTGAGCTCGGATTGCAGCGACTCCAGACGGGCATTGGCCGTCGAATACTCTTCACGCAGATGACGCTCGCGATCGCTTGCAACCTGAAGTCTCGCCTGCGACTGGGCACTGGCAACCTGGCTCAGTGTTCTCTTGTCGCGCGCCTCGTCCTGTCGCGTCTCGGTTTCAACGAGCGAAACCCGTGCATCGGCAACTACGGAGTCGAGGCTCGCCACACCCGATTCTTTCTCGGAAATCGCAAGCGCGATTCGTTCCACGTTTTCGTTGAGCGACAGCTCTCGCGCAGCAAGCCGCTCGAGAAGAGCCGAGGCATCGCCGAGCTCCTTCATGGCACGCTGATGACGACGCGTTACGGCTGCGTGGTGATCCTCGCGCTCTGATGCATCTCTCGAGGCCTGGTGCGCCGCTTCCTGAGAATGTGCTACGGCCTGCTCTGCAGCCTCGAGCTCCGCGCGAATTGCTTCGGCTGCGCTCGCGGCTGATGTGCGCGCCGATTGCGCGTCGACAAGAGAACGGCGCGACTCGCCAATCTCAGCCCTTCTGCGGAGAGGGCCTGGTCCTGCGACATTCGCCGGAAGCCAGATTGCGCCTCGTGCATCTACGAAGCCGGTTCCGTTTTCTATCGTGCGGACACGACCGAGCAGCGTTCGGACCCAGTGTACTGCAGGTGTCTCGGAACGCACGAGTCGCGACAAATCTTCCGCGTCGTCGGCGTGATCAGATGGTGCTGTCGACAGCGAATCCGCAGGAAGAAGCAGCAACGGACCAGGATTGCTCGCGGCATGCCAGGCGCGAATCTTCTCGGCGACATCGCGATCGCGAACGAGCACCGCGTTGATGGTAGCGCCGAGAAAGCGCTCGACGAGCGAAGCAGCTTCGCTCTCGGTGCTGATGAAATCGCTCAGGGGTCCGATGACCGCGCCTTCGCCGAACTGGTCGCGCTCGCGGAGCAGGCGCGCTGCGGCAGGCGCGAGTCCAACTCTCTCGCGCTCCAGGTCTTCGAGCGCGTTGAGCTTGCTCTCGATTGCGGTCTGAGCTTCCTCAGCGCGCAGCACCGAGGAGCGTGCGCTCGAGTCGGCGTCGCGTGCCGCGCGCGTAGCCGCGAGGCGCGAGGCAAGCTCCGAGCTCGCAGCAGTACTTCTGTCGCGTGCGGTTGTGAACGCTTCTTCGACTAGAGCAAGCTCGCGGCGAATCGACGTCTCGTTGTCGGCCAGCTGTGTCTGCTCGTCGGCTAGTGCCGCGCGTCGCGCTGTCAGCTCCTGAAGCTCGCGCTCTGTCGTCTGCCGATCGAGCGCGTGACGGTGCGCCAGCTCACGCATCTCGCGGGCGGAACGTTCTGCTGTTTCAACAGCCGCGCGCGCATTTGCAAGCGCCGCCCGGACAGATTCTTCCTCCGCCACAAATCCTTCGAGCGATGCATTCGCGGTTGAGAGCTCAGCCTCCAGCTGCTGTCGCTGGGCAACTGCGCGATCAAGGTCTTCGCTCACACGCTCGACAGTTGAACCTCCTTCGCGTCGCTCCTGCTCAGCGCGCTCGCGACGAGCGACTGCATTTCGCTGCCGCTCTTCCGCGACGGCGATCTCGGCCCGAAGCTGCTGCGTGCTTTCGCGCTGCTCGGATACGAGCCGTGCAAGTTCACCGCGGCGCGCTTCGGCTGCTGCTCGGGAGCCGTGTGCTGAATCACGCCCGGCTTCTGCCGACGTGACACGCACCTCGGCCGCAGGCGCATCTTCTCGAAGCGCGGCGACTCGCGTCTCCAGTCGCTCGAGCTCTCCATGCCACGCATCCATTTCACGTGCGGCAAGGGCGATTTCGACGGTGAATCGCCGCCTGTTGAGCTCGACATGCTTCTCAGCGCGACGGCGCTGACGTGCAAGCGAGCGCACCTGCGTCTGCACTTCGCTGATGAGATCATCGAGACGTCCGAGATCGACGGCCGTCTCTTCCAGACGACGCTCGGTGCTGCGTTTTCTGTCGCGATAGAGTCCTACGCCGGCGGCTTCCTCGAACAGCTCACGTCGCTCGTCGGGCCGGTCGGAGAGCAGCGCGTCGATCATCCTGCTCTCGATCACAACGCCCGAGTCCGCGCCGAGCCCGGTGCCGCGAACCATGTCGTGAATGTCGCGCAGCCTGCAGGGAGTGTTGTTCAGCAGATAATCGCTGTCGCCCGATCGGCTCAACCGTCGTGTTATTACGACTTCACGAAACGGAATTCCAAGTGCGCCATCGTCGTTATCGAAGTGAAGCGAGACTTCGGCGATGTTCACGGGCCGCCGGGCGGACGATCCCTGGAAAATCACCTCTTCCATCTTTGCGCCGCGAAGCAGACGAGCGCGTTGTTCGCCGAGAACCCAGCGAACTGCATCGGAGACGTTCGACTTGCCGCATCCATTCGGACCGACGATCGCCGTGACTCCAGGCTCGAATACAAGCTCGGTTTCGTCGGCGAACGATTTGAATCCGTGAAGCTCGAGCTTCGTGAGTCTCACTACTGAACTCTCCCCGTCCTGTAAACGAGCACCGGCGTAAGTCCGGCAACTCTCAGTGCAGTCGCTGCGAGCGATGCCTGCTGGGGGCGCTCGAACGCGCCGGCATACACGCGCGCACTGCCGTCCGCCTGGATCATTGCGTAACCGCTCACACCCTTTGCGGTCAGTCCCTGAAGCTTTTCCCGAACGCGGGATGACATTCCGCCCTGCGCGGGGACAGTGTCGACCATAAGAGCGAGTGGGGCTCTCACCACCGAGCCGGCCGAATCAGGCACGATGCGCCGACGACGAAGAGATGCAAGCAGTTGTTCGGCCTGCCCGCTGTCCGCAAACGCACCAGCGTGAACCTTGTACCATGTGGCTTCTGTGTCTCCGATCGGGACGAGTGAGATTGTCGCCGCCGGCATAACGGAGCCATGGCGCTGAATCTCAAAGTTAGCACCTTCGGCCGTGTTGGAAGCGAGAATCTCGATGGAAAACGGAACCGCCTTCGCTGAATCGGCCGCATTCGCGGGAAGAATTGCAGGCGGCCGCGCCGTCGCTGTGGAATCCGCGAGAGAATCCGTTTTCGCTGCAACGATTGGCTCCTGTGTCGCGGACTGGCTTCCCATCTTTCCGTAAATCGCTCCCGCCGCGATGCCTGCCACGAGCAGGCCCGCTGCCGCCAATCCGATTGTCTGCATCGGCCA
>JBDTNA010000057.1:0-11542 GCA_039933985.1 Gemmatimonadales bacterium
AGTGCGGCAGCACTGCCGTCACGTGCAATTCCACAACGGATTGCGGCGGTGGTTTTGGAGTTCCAGCAGTTTTTGTAACCGTGATTGCGAGTAAGAACGTCGCAATGCTGCTTTCGTACCCGGGGCTGGCGAACACGATCTCAATCACGCGAACGGCAACGTTCCGCGCGCAATAAGGAGCACTTATGAACAGTAAACGGAAGCTCGTTCGCGAACGGCGCGGCGCAATGCTCGTATTCATCGCAATCGCCGGCATCGTACTGATGGGATTTCTTGCGATGACGCTCGATATCGGCGCGGGGTCGCGTTATCGAAGAATCGCGCAGACCGCCGCGGATGCTGGAGCAATCGGCGGTGGGCAGGAGATCTATCGGCTGAACAACAGCGCCACTGTGATAGCGTCGGCTACTGCGGAGGCGGTGAAAAACGGATTTGCAGCAGGCGATGTAACGGTTAATTACCCCCCGGCTACCGGTACTTACGCAGCCAATACTCAGTACGTCGAAGTCATTATCAACAAGTCTATCCCAACGATCTTCGGGAGCATTTTCAGTCTCAACTCGCTCGCAATCCAGGCTCGCGGTGTAGCAGGCGTCGGCAGCTATGGCCTCAATTGCGTGATAAGCCTCGATCCGACTGGATCCGGAGCGCTTTATATAGACAACGGAGCCGATCTCGACACTAACTGCGGAGTCGCCATTAATTCCAACAGCAACTCCGCCCTCGACCTGAACAGCAGTGGCGATCTCGACGCGCGACCGGCGGGTGTGGGAATTCGTGGTAACTATTCGGCTGGTGGTGGAGCGTCAGTGCTCCCTGCCGCGACAACCGGTGCGGCGGCGGTCGTGAATCCCCTGGCGAGCGTGACCATGCCAACTGTAGGAGCGTGCAAGCCTGGTTTCACAACTCCAACCGTAGTAACGGGCACAATGAACCTCACGCCGGGCGTCTACTGCGGCGGGATCTCGATCAGCAACGCATCGAATACGGCCAACCTGGCCCCTGGGACCTACATAATGGCGGGTGGCGGGCTTAGCGTCACCAACAGCGCAGTCATCAACGGAACCGAGGTGACGATTATCAACACAACGGGTGCCTACGCCTTCAAGCCGTTCAACTTTGGTAATGGATGCAAGGCGAAGCTTACTGCGTCGACGAGTGGAGCTTTCAAGGGAATTCTCTTTTTCCAGGATCCGGCCGCACCGTCGACGCCGTCAAGTGTGTTTGCGTGCTCGAGTGACACTCCTCCAGAGTTAACGGGGGCCATCTATCTGCCGAACTCGTCAATTACTTTCAACGGCAGTAACTCGGGTACTCAAGTTCTCGGTTCGGTTATCGCACTGAAGGTGGTCGTCAGCGGCAAGATCACGATCATCAACGACACCAGCAGCGGCAGCGCGCTGAAGCGGCTGTCGCTGGTTCAATAGCCCATCGTGAGCCACTCTTCTGCTGCGGCAGGGATAGCCGCGAGACGCAAGAAATCCCGCCTGTGGCGATTTGTCATAGGCGACCAGCGTGGCGCTGCGATGGTCGAGTTCGCGCTGGTTGCGGGCGTCATCTTCATCCCGCTGGTTTTTGGAATTATAGAATTCGGCCGCCTTATGTGGTCGAAGACGACAATTACGGCCGCCGCCCGTGAGGGAGTGCGGTTTGCGATCGTGCGCGGCGCGTCGAGCGGGGCCGCCGCTGACACCGCGGCGATAGGGGTGTACGTCAGGGGCCGGACGGCGCTTAGCCCGTTGAACATTACGTCAAGTTGGACAGGCACCAAGCAACCCGGCGATACAGTCACTGTCCAGGTGAGCTACGCTTATACCCCAATTGTTCCAGTGATCAGCTCCAAAACGATTACAAGCTCGTCAAAGCAGATAATAGCGTTCTAGGCAGCACAAACTTCAACGAAAGAAGCGCACCCACGCGGTGCGCTTCTTTTTTTTGCGCCTGTTTCCCCCCATACTTCGTCCATGCTTCTCCGCCGCCTCTTCGACGACAAGCTCGCACAGGCCAGCTACCTGGTCGCCTGCGAGCGCGCCCGCCTCGCCCTCATCGTAGATCCGAACCGCAACCTCGCCCAGTACGTCGACGCAGCGGCAAGGGACAACGTGAAGATCGTCGCTGTCACCGAGACCCACATTCACGCCGACTTTCTCTCGGGAGCGCGCGAGCTCGCCGAGCGGACAGGAGCCCAGCTGTACCTGTCGGACACGGGCGGGCCGGACTGGCAATATCGGTTCGCTCAGGAAGCGAACGCCGAGCTCCTGACCGACGGATCGCACTTCATGGTGGGTGACGTTCGCGTAGACGCGATTCATACGCCGGGCCACACGCCCGAGCACATGACCTTCATGCTCACCGACACTGCTTCGGCGAACACACCGATGGGCGCGCTCACTGGTGATTTCATTTTCGTCGGCGACGTCGGTCGCCCTGACCTACTCGAGCGCGCTGCAGGCATGTCCGGAACGATGGATGCGGCGGCTAATCAGCTCTTCCAGTCGTTACAGGCTTTCAAGGAGTTTCCAGACTATCTGCAGCTCTGGCCAGGTCACGGCGCCGGCTCCGCGTGCGGAAAAGCCCTCGGAGCCATGCCGCAAACGACACTCGGCTACGAGAAGCTTTTCAACTGGGCGTTGGTGGAATCCGACAAAAAGCGGTTCGTCGCCGCAGCGCTGCACGGTCAGCCCGAGCCACCGGCTTATTTCGCGATCATGAAAAGATCGAATCGCGATGGCCCCGCTCACACCACGAATGTCGTGCCGCCTGTAGCCAGCGCTGACGCGATCGCCGAGGCGCTCGGAAAAAACGCAGACGTCGTTGACACCAGCCTGCCTGCCGAATTCGCCGTAAAACACGCGAAGGGATCGATCAACATTCCCACTGGAAAATCGTTCCTGAATTGGTCCGGTGCACTGCTTCCTTACGATAAGGATGTCTGGTTGATCGGCGAAACGAGCGAGGAAGCTCGACGCCAATTCGCGCTTGATCTGTCGCTCATCGGCATACATCGCATTGCAGGAGTATTTCCGTCGCGGTCACTGGACGAGCTCGCCTCGCGTGGAATCGTCCTCGAATCCTCAAGAGAGACGAACGTCGCCGGAGCAAATGAGAACAAGACGGCGTCCGTTGTAGATGTCCGCGCGAGATCCGAATTCGATCACGGACACATTCGCGGCGCCGTCAACATTCCGCTCGCTGAGCTGCCTCGCAGACTCGCCGATGTTCCGGCTGGCCCACTCGTGGTTCACTGTCAGGGAGGTTTGCGCTCGGCAATCGCCGCCAGCGTATTGAGCCGCAGCGGCCGGGATGACGTTACCAACATGCTCGGCGGATTCGGCGAGTGGGAACGAGCCGGCAACCGCGTGGAAAGAGGAGCGGTGACTGACGGACGCTGACCGATGAGCCATCCTCCGATGGGGACCGGGTTGGGACGCAACCGGCGGAACGACCAGCCGCCTGCATCGCGCCGCGAACGACTGGCCGCACTTCGATACATCATTCCGCTGTTGAAGCTCGTGTACGAGACACACCGCAGGTTCACGATCGGGATGATGATGCTGCGCCTGGTCCGCGCATTCGTACCGATCGCAACGTTCTGGGTCGGAAAGCTCATTCTCGATACGGTTATCGCCGTCCGCGATGGACACGCGAACGTCTCACTCCTCTGGGAGTACGTTGCGATCGAGATCGGCATCATCGTCGTCGCCGCGCTGCTGGCCAGAGCATCCGCTCTGATCGAGAGTCTTCTGAGCGATTTGTTCTCGAACCGCATGAGCATCCGGCTGATGGAGCACTCCGCGACTCTCGATCTCGCGCAGTTCGAAGATCCGACATTCTACGATCATCTGGAGAGAGCGCGGCGGCAGACCGTCGGCCGTATCGCACTGCTGACACAGGTTGTGTCGATCACGCAGGAAGCGATCACGCTGCTCACAATCGGTGGTGTGCTGATCGCATACAGCCCGTGGATGCTCGTCCTGCTCGTCCTCGCCGTTCTTCCGAGCTTCCTCGGCGAGACGCACTTCGCATCGCTCGGGTATTCCCTTCTCTTTCGATGGACGCCGGAAAGACGCCAGCTCGACTATCTCCGAGTCGTAGGTGCCAGCAACATTACGGCAAAAGAAGTTCAGATGTTCGGCCTCGCTCCATGGCTCACGGAGCGCTACCGCGTGTTGTCCAACCGGTTCTACGAGGAGAACAAAACCCTTTCGCTCCGACGG
Source organism: Gemmatimonadales bacterium (assembly GCA_039933985.1). Taxonomy (GTDB): domain Bacteria; phylum Gemmatimonadota; class Gemmatimonadetes; order Gemmatimonadales; family Gemmatimonadaceae; genus UBA4720. The sequence goes on from JBDTNA010000057.1 coordinate 4,218, forward strand.
GGAGCCGTCAGCGCATCGCTGTCCATATTCGGCACACTCGGCTACTACATCGCGTACGTCATCATCATCATGCGGGCGGTGCGCGGCGAGATCACGCCGGGAACGCTGATCTTCCTTTCATCTTCGTTCGCACGCGGCCGGGATACGATTCAGGGAATTCTTCTTTCCGCATCCGGAGTGTACGAGCAGGCGCTCTACCTCAGGGACCTGTTCGTGTTCCTCGAGATGAAGCCGACGATTTTCTCACGACCCGATGCGCGGCCGGTCCCCACGCCAATCATTGAGGGATTTGTTTTTGAAGAAGTTGGCTTCCGATATCCCGAAAGCGACCGTTGGGCAGTGCGGAATATCTCGATGGTCCTCAGTCCCGGCGAGCGCGTCGCTCTCGTCGGAGAAAACGGTGCCGGCAAGACAACTATCACGAAACTGATCGCCCGGCTTTACGAACCGACTGAAGGAAGAATCACGCTCGATGGGGTGGACCTGCGGGACTACGATCTCGGATCGCTTCGTCACGCGATCGGCGTGATTTTCCAGGACTTCGTTCGCTACGACATGCGGTTCGACGAGAACATCGGCGTCGGCGAGATCGAATCAGTGCGTGCCGAGCTCGACAGCACGAACGGCGAGCCGGTTCCGGCAATGATCGAGGAAGCCGCGAAGAACTCGCTCGCCGAGTCGCTCCTGCCTCGCTTTCCAAATGGCTACCGGCAGATGCTCGGCCGCCGCTTCGAAGAAGGTGTCGATCTCTCGGGCGGCGAATGGCAGAAAGTCGCGTTAGCGCGAGCGTATCTGCGCGACGCTCAAGTGCTGATTCTCGATGAGCCGACGGCGGCGCTGGACGCGCGAGCGGAATATGAGGTGTTCATGAGATTCTCGGAGCTCGTCGCCGGCAGGATGGCGATTCTCATCTCGCACCGATTCTCGACGGTGCGAATGGCCGACCGTATCATCGTGCTGAAAGGCGGCCGGGTAGAGGAGTCGGGCACGCATGAGGAGCTCGTAGCGGGCGGCGGACTCTACGAGGAGCTATTCCGAATGCAGGCCGCGGGATATCGGTAGTTACGCGTCGGGACGGGATGAAGACCAGCGCGACGGATCGAAGACCGACGCGGGGATCGGCTCATTCACTCGCACTTTCTCATATTGCTCGCGGAAGAAAATCTTGCCGTCCCGGTGTGACACGAACTCATGCGCCACCGGAAATCCATCGATCTCCCTGTACTCACCGACACGCGTATCAGTCACGATTTTGCGGTCTCCGCGTTTATCGCTCTGGATGAACCTCACCAGCAGCAGCTTGTCCGCGTCGATCCAGATCTGGTTCGACTCGAGGTCGCCCTCGTCAGCGCCGACGACATAGACCCTTTTCTTGTTGAGCTTATCCGACCGGAATTTCTCGAGGTCGATCTTGAGCGAATCCAGACGCCGCATCGTGACTGCAGCAGGAATCGCGTAAACGTCGGCGGTCAAAGTGAGAATCGGCTGAATCGACCGGCGTGTATCGACTTTGCGACCGTTGTCGAATGTCGTGACGCGATTGTTCAGAATCAGCAGTCCGCTCTTCGATGCGAGCGGCTCGAAGTCGATCCGCAGCTTTCCCGGAACAGAGAGATTCTCGATCCATCGCGACTTCTGTTCCTTGCCGGACGAGGTGTAGAACGTGTTCGTCTGCTCGAATCTCAGGGTGCGATACCAGTTCTCGGCGTAGCGGTCGTGCATCTCGCGCACGAGCTGGCGGGACGATGTGATGGACGACTTAGCCGGCGCTTCTTCCGGTACTGGTTCATCGGCCGGCGGACGCGCGGTGGCGCAGGCGGTCACGGCAAGAACCGAAGCGGCGGCGGCAAATGTCTGTAAATGCGTTCTCATATCTGCCTATTGCCGGTTTAGCAGGCTCGAATAGACGCCGTTGAACAGGAAACGAAAGGCACCATGTGTCTGACCCCGGAAATGCACCTGGGGTCCATAGAGCACAACCATGCCCTTTCCGATTGGAGCAGTCACGATTTCGCTGGAACCGTCGAGGATTTTTTGTCCCCAGGCCCAGCCGCTTCTGAGGGGCGCCGGACTGTCGAACCATGCAACTTTCCTCAGGGCCGGCGCTGGTGTGGAAGGGCGGGCCTTGAACGCCGGATTGTCATCGAAAAAAATGTCCACACGTGCGGGCATTCCCCACGCAATTGCGCTGGTCGTGTCGACTGCCACCGAGAGCACTGACCCCGGAACATAGTATTTCGCTCTCGGAAGCGGCTTGCCTGCCGAGTCGACGATTGCATCCTCGACTGGGACATCGAGCTTGTACCCAATCTTCGATGCGTCGCCAAGCGCGAGGAGGGTACCGCCGTTCTCGACGAACTTTCTGATCTTTGGAAGTGATTTGTCGACCGTGATCCTTCCCAGTCGCGACCGCCATTCCTGTGGAACGCGCTCGGGTTGAATGCGAGACTGAAAACCTCTCGTCGTGTCTACAGGCGATGACAGCGTCGCGCCGTCGGGAAGAATCAGGACGTCGTACTTCGATCCAAGATCACCGCTGTCTATGTCGTTCGCAAAAACGACCTCATACGGAAATTCGAACTGGTCGAAAACAAATCGCATCCAGCCGGATGATATCTCTCCGCCATAGACATCCCAGAGCGCTATTCGCGGCACGCGCATTCGCGACATCGACGAGAGTGCGGGCACATTGGCCGACGGTGTGAACGCAACGCCACGCTCTGACGCAATCTGGTTTAGCAGTCGCCCAGTCGCCGGAGTCGCCTTCACGAAGAAAGTGCCGGCGGAGAAGGCTGCACCGGCGGCGGCAGATGGCTGCATCAGGGTGTAGACCTCCTGACCGTTCTTCAAAAGCCGGTTCGCAGCGGCGAACGCATCGTTGGTTCCTCGACTCCACGAGTACCATGCATAATTCGACGATGGGGCCGCACTCGCGCCCATCGTCGCACCCGATCGCGGCGCAGGAACAGGAGCGAACCCGGCAAGCTTCACGAACGGTCCGGTGAAAGGTTCGAGAACGCGCTCGAACTTGACGCCCATCTGATAAGCGAGGGTCCAACCCGCATTGTCATAGGGAGGCGTCGGAGGTCCGCCGGGATACGGAATATCGTCTGGATGATTTTGCGGCTCGAACATGTCGAGCACGTGCGGCCTGAACGCCTGCGCCGTCATCACGACATATGAGCCAACGGGATACGACTTGCCGCCAACGGCGAAGTCGCTGGTCGCGCGATGAATCGTCACACCATTCTTCACCAGCGTATTCACGAACTTCACAGCGGTCGGAAAGTCGGTCTGATTCGCCGGAATGATGTATCCGCGAGGATCGCGCTCTTTTGGATCGTCGAGAACCTGGAGGTACTCAGCCGAAGTTCCAGTCTTCTTCGCGGCGCGATCGCGGGCGACTGCAGCTTTGACCGCGTCGACTCTCATCGGCTTCAAAGTCCACGTGTCTCTGCTTCCGCGAGCGATAGAGTTGCTGCCCATCCGCCACGCGTTGAAGAGAAAGTCTTCGCGGTACTTCGACGCGACGTCCATCACTGCACGGTTCGCCGAGAGCTCGTATCCAATCGATTGAATGAAATGCCACTTCTGCGGCATGATCGGAAACGGATTGCTGCCGTTCGGAAGAAGCCGGTCGGGGACGAGCGGAATCTCCATCGGCGTCGGGTTTCCTATCGCCTCAGTAAGTAGTCCGATCATGTTGTGGAAGTAGACAGTTGTGCGGAGCCCACCGTTCCACCACGTCGAGTAGCTCGATCCGCTGCGAAGAGTCGATCCCGGTTTTCCTTCCTGGATGAACCGGCTGTGCATCGCGGCGCCAACGAGATCGATCCCGACAGGAATCAGCGGATCGAAGTTGTAGTTGAACGGATCACGAAAGGGCGGAGCGAAGATTACGGTTCCTGCCGGGCCGGTCTGATGATGGTTATAGACGATTTGCGGATACCACGCGCGGTAGAGAATGCTGTCGATCGCCTGTGTCTCCGGCTGAGACGCCATGTACGAGTCGCGATTGTTGTCGTGCCCGGCGTACTTCTGGTAGAGGCGTGGAACGCCGGAGGTCGAGCGGCTCGTCGCGACAGAATCGCGCATGTACCAATCCGATACCAGATCCATCCCGTCAGGATTGACGAGCACCGCGAGAAGAATGTCGTCTCTCAAAAAGCGCTTCGTTTCCTCATCGTCGCGACTGACCATCTCGTACACATACTGAATCAGCTGCTGAGCGCCGAGCACTTCGGTTGCGTGAAGACCGCCGTCGATCCAGACGACAGCCTTTCCTTCCTTCGCAAGCGCTCTGGCCTGTGACTCACTAAGACCTTCTGCGTGGGCCAGTTTTCTGGCGATCTCCTGATAGCGGCCGATCTTCCTGAAGTTTTCAGGCGCCGTGATGACCGCCATCATGATCGGCCGGCCCTCGGCTGTTGTGCCGATCTTCTCGAGACGCATCCTGTCGGATTCTGTGTCGAGTTTCTGCCAGTATTTCAGAAGCTGCTGATAGTTCGCGAGGAAGTAATCGTCACCGATGTTGTGCCCGAATTCCTTGAGCGGGGTGGTGATCTTTTTTTGAGCGGCGGCGGGCGATGTGAGAGTGGAGACTATGAAAGCAAGCAACAGGACGCGACGTGAGGTCATTTCTTCGATGAAAGGGTGGGTCACCTAAAGTTACAGGCGTTCGTTGCCGGCGGAACTGCTGCCAATTCCAACTGCATTGACACACCGAATACACCGAATGGCACCGAATACACCGAGAACTACGGTCATTCTGCGTGCGAGTGTTGTTGCGCCGTTCAACCCTTTGATTTTTTTTTGGAACTGCAACGACAACCATAGCTCAGTGAATCCGCGCCGCGCTTTTTTCGGTGTATTCGGTGCCCTTCGGTGTATTCGGTGTGTCAACGCCGTTGCCTCAGTTCGTCAGTTCGTCGGTTCGTATCGATTCCGTATTCTCCAGGCACCCTATGCCCCCGAGTTCCTCGCCGAGCTCACCGAGCTCGCCGCGACCAGAACTCCAGTGAGAATTACAGCACCTCCGAGTAGAGTCACAACCGACGGAACCTGCGCAATTGCGGGTATCAACGCACCAAGCAGCGTCGCACCGACAGGCTCGCCGAGCACCGTGAGATTCACGACGTAAGCGGGCAGGTATTTCAGGGCCCAGTTCATCCCCGTATGCCCGAGCAGCATCGGGCCGATGGCAAGCCCGGCGAATATTGCCAGCTCGCGCGGCGGCTCTTGCGTGAGCGGTACCGAAGTCGCCGCAGCAGCAACGATCAGCGTAACGAAGCACGCCGAGTATGCGAGACCGACGTACGCCCATATCCCGTATCTCGCGCGGAGATTGCGACCAATGCTGTAGTAGATCGCGGCAGTAACAGCCGCAGACGTCGCAAGCAGATTTCCAAGCATCGCGTTGCTGACCGCCGCGCCATTGCTCGCCCGCCAGTCGGGAGATGCGATGACGATTGCGCCGAGTATCGCGATCAGAATTCCGATGAGCTGGCGCCGTGTCGGGGCTTCGCGTAGAAACACCGCCGATATCGCCACGATGAATGCCGGCTGAAGACTCACTAGCGTAACGGACGCAGCAATGGTCGTGAGATGAATCGAGGCGATCCACGCCCAGAAATGCAGCGCGAGACATACGCCTGCAGCAACAGCGAGCAAAGCGTCGCGAAACGTGAGATGCTTCCAGTCCCGCCATTCACCGGTGAGAATCAGGGCGACGCCGACAATCAGCAGCGAAAAAAAGAGCCGCCACGCCGCTATGGCGAGGGGCTCGGCATTCGATAGTTTGGTGAGTGGCCCAGCAAAGGAAATGCCGAGCAGCGACGCGGCGAGAACCCAGCCCGGGGCCGGGCGTCTCAATTCAGATCAGGCTGACAGCGATCGGGCCCTGCCGCAGAACTACTCCTGACCCTGCGGCGGATAGTCAGCGGTCATCAGGCGACGAGTACGATTCGTAGCGGTCATGACCTTGCCCGAGTAGCTGCTGCATCCCGGGGTGTTCGTGCCGCGCACGCATCCATTGTAGCGCTGAAGCGCGACGCGAAGATTGGGGGCGCGGTTGATCGCATCGGCCAGAACGCTGACGCCATGGCAGATGTTGCCTTCGACACTGTACAGGTCGTTGGACTTGCATCCCCACTGGCCGCGATGAAACGGCATGACCTGCATCAGTCCACGTGCGCCGACAAAGCTGCGCGCGCGAGGATTGAGGTTGTCGGTCTCGACGAGCATGACTCCGACCAGGAGCGCGGGATCGATCTTCTTGCGATTTCCTTCAGCGACGACAGCCGTGGCAATTTGATCGGCGACATCACCGTTGCGCGTGTAGCGGCGAAGTACCTGGCCGATCTTGAAGGCTTCGACGCTGGGCTTGGTCGCACTGATTACAGCCCCGGGGAGCATGACCAGTTCGGCCGGGCGGGTAAACTGTGGATGCTGATGCTCGAGTGTCCAGATCGTACCGGCGGCAAGCAGCAGCGACAACGCGGCGACCTTGGTCGCAGCAACGGCAAACGCGCGCCAGCGCGGATGAAAGAGACGCGACACCTGTCGCCTCTCAGTCACGATCTTCAAGCTTGTTTTTCCCGGTGTAACGCGGGACAGTCCACCGTCAGGCCGCTGGTACAAGAACGCCTCCCTTTCCGTCTGAAAAAGCTCGTCCGAGGCGTTCAGCAAACCGCTCGAGCGCTGCAAAGTCCTTCTCCCAAACCTGGTACTCGGCCGCCGTTGTGGGCGAGCGATGCAGCGTTGTGCCGGCCGCGGGATCAGCGACCTTCTTGATCTGCTTCCTCTCCCGAACCAGCTCCGCTCCGTGCGTCTCGGCGAAGCTCCACATGCGGCGTCCGATCTGCGAGTTCGTCAGCGGGCAATCCGGATAGCGCGACCGGATGTACCTGATGAAGTACTCGTTGTCGACGACTCTCTTGCCAATCGAAAGCTCGCCGACGTGCGGCGCATCTACTGTTTCGAGCGAAACACGAAGCTCTGCCCCGAGCACAGCGGCGATTTGCCGCAACAAATCGAGCGAGACGTTGTAGTGAACGTCGTGCTCGATGTTGCGGATCGTCGAAGGTGACACGGGGACGGGCAGTTGAGCGGCAACATCTTCCCGTCGCATACCTCTGAGCTTGCGAAGCCTTTCGAGGTCGCTCCCGATCCATTCAGCCATTACGTAATCTGGTAATGCGGTTAACCTACAGCGTATAAGGGTAACCCCATTGACGGATTAGAGCAAGCTCTCCAGTGCTCAACTGTTTACTACCCCGTCGATTTAGTTCGTTTCCTCGGGGTCGGTCGGCGAATCATGCGTCGGG
>JBDTNA010000058.1:0-11514 GCA_039933985.1 Gemmatimonadales bacterium
GTTCCCGAGCAGCGAGCGCAGCTCGCTCAAGGCTGTCGAGTTGACGGCCAGAGTCAAACTGCGGGAACGGAGGGTCGCCCGCAACCCGTTGCCGTCACTGTATTTGACCTCGAGCGGGACCGTGCCGGGGTACGCTTCGACGATTGCCTTGAGGTCGGCGATCGTCTCAGCGGTCTTCGATGGATCTTTCTTCAGCTCGATTGCGATCATTACCTGGCCGCTGGCGCGCAGCTCTGCCAGCTTCATGACGCTCTCGACGACGAACGCCGGGTTGTCAGCGTCCTGGTCCCGGCGCGCATAACCGCCGCGCATGAGAATCGGAACGTCGGTCCTGATCTGATCGCCGAGCGCCGACCACTTCTCGGGGAACACGAGCACCTCGGTCGATCCGGAAAAATCTTCGATCGTGAGGCGCGCGAATTCTGCGCCCGTGCGCTTGCTTGTCTGGCGCTTCACCGCGGTGATGACGATCGCGAGTGCCATCGGCTCCGGGATCCATTTGCCGAGGTCGGCAACCTTATGGGTCGAGAAAAGCTCGGACTCGGTCGCGAACGGCTCGAGCGGATGCCCCGATGTGTAGAAGCCGAGTATCTCCTTTTCCTTGGAAAGTCGAATCGACTCCGTCCACGGTGCAACGTTCGGAAGGACGTGCGACGAATGGGCGCGCGGCGTACCGGCTTCCGAAGGTGAGCCGAACATCGAAACCTGTCCGGAGGCAATGTCTTCCTGCTGAAGTGAAGCTTCGCTGAGCGCTGTATCGAGCACAGTCAGGAACTGTGCGCGATGACCGCCAAGCGAGTCGAACGCACCGGCCTGGATCAACGCCTCGAACACCCGCTTGTTGCAAACCCGGAGATCGACACGCTCGGCGATGTCGAAGATCGATTTGAACGGGCTCGCGGCCCGAGCAGCGAGAATCGAATCGATTGCCGACTTTCCGACGTTTCTGATTCCACCCAGTCCGAAGCGGATCCGTTTTTCGGCGATGACCGTGAACTTGTAGCCGGATTCGTTGACGTCGGGTGGAAGCAGATCGATGCCGATCTCGCGCGCTTCATTGATGTATTTGACGACACTGTCGGTGTCGCCGATCATCGCCGACAGGAGGGCGGCCATGAAGTCCGCGGGAAAGTGCGTCTTGAGCCACGCGGTGTGGAACGAGATGATCGAGTACGCGACGGAGTGCGACTTGTTGAACCCATACCGGCCGAACGTCTCGATCTGTCCGGAGATCTCCTCGATGATCTTTCGGTCGTATCCGCGCGCGATGGACTTCTCGACGAACTTGCCGAGTTCTTTTCGAATCAGCTCCGGATCTTTTTTGCCCACCGCTTTTCGAAGCACATCCGCTTCGGCGAGCGAAATGCCCGCGAGCTTCTGCGCGATGCGCATCACCTGCTCCTGGTAGGTGATGACTCCGTACGTGGTGTTGAGGATCTCTTCGAGCTCTGGCAGCTGATACGAGACCTTCTCTTCGCCTTTCTTGCGCCTGATGTAGACCTTGTGCATTCCCGCGTCGAGCGGGCCCGGCCGCATCAGCGCGTTCGACGCGACGAGATCGTCGAATCGGTCGGCACGCATGCTCTTCACCATGTCCGTCGCGAGCGACGACTCGAACTGGAACACTCCTGCGGTTTTTCCGGCGCGCAACATTCTGAACGTCGCTTCGTCTTCGAGCGGAAGCGTATCAAGATCCGGTGCTGAACCGGTTCTGGCGCGAATTGAAGCGAGAGCGTCCTTGATGATCGTGAGCGTCGTGAGGCCGAGGAAATCCATTTTCAGCATCCCGACCTTCTCGAGCGCGTTCATGTCGTACTGCGTGACGACAATCGCGTCTTCGGTTCCTGCACTTGATCCCTTCGATCCCTGCGTGCAGATCGGGACATACTCGGCGAGCGGACCGGGGGCGATGACGACACCGGCAGCGTGAACGCCCGCGTGACGGGCAAGTCCTTCGAGCGCGATCGCGAAATCGAGCAGCTCGCGATAGCGCTCGTCGTCCCTGTACAGCTTTTTGACTTCCGGAACCTTGTCGATCGCTTCCTTCACGGTGAGCGAGAAGTTCGGCATGTTCGGAATCAGCTTCGCGAGCGCGTCGGTTTCTGCGGGCGTGAAGCCGAGTGTGCGGCCGACGTCCTTGACGGCCGCGCGCGATTTCAGCGTTCCGAACGTGATGATCTGGCCGACCGAGTCGCGACCGTACTTCTCGCGCACGTACTCGATCACTTCTCCGCGACGTTCGAAGCAGAAGTCCACATCGATGTCGGGCATCGAGATGCGCTCGGGATTCAGAAATCGCTCGAACAGCAAGTCGAACTTGAGCGGACAAACGTCGGTGATCTTGAGACAGTATGCGACGAGGGAACCGGCGGCCGAGCCGCGGCCCGGTCCGACGGGGATGTCGCGATCGCGCGCGGCCTTGATGAAATCGGCAACGATGAGGAAGTAGCCGGCGTACCCCGTTTTCGTGATGACGTCGAGCTCGTAGGTGAGGCGGTCCTTCACTTCGTCGGAAAGAATCTCACCGTATCGCAGATGCGCGCCTGTCTCGGCGAGCTGCACCAGAAGCTCGTTCTCGCTTGACGCACCGGGCGGGAGCGGGAAAGCCGGAACCTGGTACTGCTTCGAGAGCGCGATGTTGGATTCTTCGCCGATCTTGATCGTGTTCTCGATTACATCGGGTCTGTCGGGAAACACCGATCTGATCTCGTCTACGTTCTTGAAGTAGAGTCCCTCGTTGTACCGCATGCGGTCGGTAGACGAGTGGTCCTTTGCGAGACCGATGCAGAGCAGGACGTCGTGCGCTTCATGATCCTGCGCGCGGAGGAAGTGGGCGTCGTTGGTTGCAACGACAGGCAATCCGAGCTCTTCCGACAGCTTGAAGACCTTTCGGTTCAGCTCGGCCTGGCCCTCTGTGTTGTGGGCCTGAACCTCCAGGTAGTAATCCTTGAAGGTATTGGCGTACCATGACGCGGCTTCCCGTGCTCCGTCCCAGTTATCGACAAGGAGATTGGCGGCAACTTCACCTGCCATGCAGGCTGACGAAACGACGATGCCCTCGTTGTACCGGGCGAGCAGCTCGCGGTCTACGCGCGGGCGCGAGTAAAAGCCTTCCGTGAAGCCGAGTGAAGAGAGCTTTACGAGGTTCCTGTAGCCGGTCTCGTTTTTCGCCAGCAGAACGAGATGATAGTACGGCTTCCGATTGCCTTCGCGCTCCTTCGTTCGGCGATCGCCGGGAGCGACATACGCTTCCATTCCGATGATCGGACGAATCCCGGCCTTTCTCGCCTTTTCCTGAAAGTCCCACGCTCCGTAGAGGTTTCCGTGGTCGGTTATGGCAAGGGCTGGCTGCTCGAATTCGAGGGCGCGCTCAATCAGATCATCGATGCGATTTGCGCCGTCGAGAAGCGAATACTCGGAATGGCAGTGCAGATGTACGAAGGACACCCTGTAAGATAGCAAACCGGTGGTGAAACGCGGCCTGCCATCGAGATGTCAGATTCGGGTCAAACGGGGTCCTCCAGGGGAGAGAGCGGGAGCGGTGGCCGCTATGTGTCAAGCTGAACGACGGTAAGAAGCCCACAGCGCTCTTTTAGCTGGGTGGCGCCATGGCGCGGCGCTACCCGGTAGCTGGCCGGGACTTAGGTTTGCTTCATGGAGAATCGTCGATAGTGAGACTGAGCAAGAGGCTTCTTGCGATCGGGGCGGTTGGTATTGTCGTCGTAATCGCCCTGTCACCGATGGCGTGCTATCTGAGCCGCGGGGCGTGGGAGGAAGGCAAGATCCTGGCGCGGCGCCAGGCGATCGCGGAGCTCGTGGCCAGCAAGCAGACTGATCCGCTCACCAGGCGAAAGCTCGAGATCGTTCTCGCGGCGAGGCAGTACGCGAAGGATTCGATTCTCCTGAAGACCGAAGAGAGCTTCACCACCTACTCCAAGCTCGACCGTGACACGCTCGTGCTGGTTCTGTCGGCTGCCTACCGCGATCGCCTCGAGCCGTACACCTGGTGGTTTCCGATCGTCGGGCGCGTGCCGTACAAAGGATTCTTCGATTTCGAAACGGCTCGTGACGCGGCAAAGAAATTCAATGCGGATGGATTCGATGTCGTGCTTCGTCCGTCTGCGGCATTCAGCACACTTGGATTCTTTGATGATCCTCTGACGAGCACGACACTGGTGCGAGACTCGCTCGATCTCGTCAATACAGTGATTCACGAAGTAACGCACAACACCTTCTACGCGCCGGGCCAGGCGGTGTTCAACGAATCATTCGCGAACTTCGTTGGAGCGAGAGGAGCTGCGGCGTTTTTCAGATCGCGTGGACAGCCGGGTGCCGCAGCGAGAGTGGATGCAGAATGGGCCGACGAAAAGCTGCTCGGCAAATTCTGGAGCACGCTTGCAAAATCTCTCGATTCAGCCTACGCAAGGCATCCCGAAAGTCGTGAAGCACGGATCGCGGCGCGCGATACGGTATATATGAACGCGCGTCGGTCTCTCGTTTCGGAAGTCGGACCGGAGCTGACGACGATCGGTCCGTTTTACGTTCAGCGAGTGACGCTGAACAATGCGGCACTGCTCGCACGCCGCGTATATGCGAAGGATCTGGATCTGTTCGATCAGGCGTACGAGAGAGAAGGCAGGAATTTGCGCCGCACGATCGGCCGGATCATCACGCTTGCCAAAGCAAACAAAAAGGATCCCTTCGGCGCGTTGCGACACTGGTTGGGCGCGCCGGCTATGCCTGCCGGCTAGGTTCCGAACCGGCCTCGCAGCAACGCTCGGAGATCGAGAAGCGGTGCGGCAGGAGCATCGACCGGTTTCTGGAAAACCGGAACTCCGACGGCGACGCGCTCCATTCTGTCTCGCACTCCGCGATCGATGAAGCGCGAAAGCTGATCGAGTGAATAGTCCGAGCCCCGCCGTGTCGAATAAGCGTTCAGCGGATATGTGACGCTCAGGTAATTCTTTGCCCGCGTCATCGCGACATACATCAGGCGGCGCTCTTCGTCGGTTTCCTCGTCGCTGCCCAGGCATCTTGCTGAAGGAAACCAGCCGTCTACCGCCCAGATGAGAAACACCGCTTCCCACTCTTTGCCTTTTGAGGAATGCGCAGTGCTGAGCACCAGGGCGTCATTGTCGTCGGGAGACGATGCGCCCGCAATATCCTGCGTTGCCTGAGGTGGCTCGAGTGCCAGTGCCGACAGGAAAGTAGCACGATCGGGATATCCTGCCGCGATGGTCTGAAGCTGGTCGAGATCGGAGAGCCGAGGCTGCGCCTTGTCGTAGCGTTCGCGGAGAATGCTGTCGTAGAGCAAGCGAACACGGGCGATGTCCGCTGCAACCTTTGATTCATCAGCCGAGGGGCCGGTTCGCAGATCGTCGAGCAGGCGAACCAGCGCCTCGTGCGCGGCGCGGGCACGCGCAGGTGGTGCGTAGCGTCCGAAGGCAGCGGATTCCCAGGCGGCGCTCGCCATTGCGTCGATCGCCGAGCGTGCCGTCGCGTCCCCAATTCCGGGGAGAAGAAGGAGAATGCGATACCAGCTCACTTCATCGCGCGGATTCTCGAGAATCCTCAGGAACGCGAGAACATCCTTCACGTGCGCCGCCTCGAGGAACTTGAGGCCACCCCATTTCTCAAACGGAATCTTTCTGTTCGTGAGCTCGATCTCGAGATCTGCGGACATGTAGCCGGCGCGAAACAGAACGGCGATCTCACGCAGCGGAATCCCTTCTTCATGCAGCTCGAGGATTCTGTCCACGACGAATTGCGTCTGCTGCTGCTCGTCCTGTGCCGCCACGAGCCAGGGCGACTCGCCCGGCATCCGCTCGGTCCAGAGATTCTTTGTGAATCGCTCGTGCGCGCGCGAGATCATCGTGTTCGTGACCTCGAGGATCTGCGGCGTCGACCGATAGTTCTGCTCGAGAGTGATGATCGTCGTTCCCTCGAACTGCTTGGGAAAGCCGAGGATGTTGCGGAAGTTCGCGCCGCGGAAGGAGTAAATGCTCTGCGCATCGTCGCCGACGACGGTGATGTTCGTGTGCGTCCGGCACATTCCACGGAGAATGCGAGCCTGAAGGACGTTCGTGTCTTGATACTCATCCACCAGGATGTGGTCGAAGAGGCCGGATATCTTCGCGGCCAGCTCGGGTGATGCTTCGACCATCAGCGCCCAGAAGAGCAGAAGATCGTCGTAGTCGACGAGATTTCGCTCCTGCTTTCTGGTCGTGTAGTCGGCGAAGATCTTGTTGAAGTCATCGAGGTATTCCGTGAATTGCGGATACTCATCCCTGATGATGTCCGCGATCGGAATGCCGGTGTTGATGTGCCGCGAGTAGACGTATTGAAGCGTCTCTTTTTTCGGAAAGCGTTTGGCCTTCTGCGCGTAACCAAGCTGCGATCGAGAGAGCTGGAGCAAGTCGGCCGAGTCGCCCTGATCCATGATCGTAAAGTCGCGCGCCAGGCCAGCCGCACTTCCATAGCGTCGAAGGAGCTTATGAGCAGTCGCGTGAAACGTCCCGCCCTGGATTTTGCGACTGGTCGCCCCTACGAGCTTCTCCACCCGGCCAATCATTTCCTGCGCCGCTCGTCTCGTGAACGTCAGCAGCAGGATTCTGTCGGGTCGCACGCCGCGCTCCATCAGGTGAGCTACGCGGTAGACGAGCGTTCGGGTTTTTCCGGTGCCGGCGCCGGCGATGATGAGGAGCGGTCCATCGCCGTGCGTCGCCGCGGCCGCCTGCGCCGGGTTCAGCTCGGCGGTAAAGTCGCGTGGCGTCTCGGGGGTGAGGACCCTTTCGCGGGCTGGGTAAACTCTCGGGGCGGGGACCTCACTCATCGTTTTCCAATATATAGCGGCGGCCCAAAAACTTCCCGAAGTTCGCGGGGAGGGACTGAGGACAAACTGCTTTGACACACCGAATACACCGATCGGCACCGAGAACACCGATCAAACCATGGCAGGTAGAATCGTTTTCTCAAATACGTTCCATTCCCTGGCTCCCACCTTTTTGATTTGGACCACGACCACCTCCAGCGTCGTGGATTAATCGGCGTAATCGGTGCTCTCGGTGTATTCGGTGTGTCAAAGCAGTTAAGACCTTTCTGTTACGCAATGGGGGCCGGCGCGGCCGAACTCAGTCGCGAAAGTGGAATGGGCACCGGGATCAAATCAAACACACGCCCAAACGCTGATGCCGCATCCTCTCCGACAGAGTCGACGCTTGCCCAGGCCGTATCACCGCGAAGGTCAATCTCCTTTGCAACCGATGTCATCTCCACTCCATCAATACCACATGGCACAATGAAATCGAAATAAGAGAGATCAGTCGTCACGTTCAATGCAAAGCCGTGCCACGTAACCCAATCGCGCGCATGCACTCCGATCGAAGCGATCTTGCGCCCCTGGGTCCACACTCCCGTGTAGCCGCTATTACGTTCTCCGGGAATCGCATAACGACTGAGAGTCCCGATCAATGCTTCCTCAACTGATCGTAGAAACCAGTGTAGGTCCTGCTTGTGTCGTTTGAGATCGATGATCGGATATCCGACGAGCTGTCCGGGACCATGGAAGGTCACATCCCCGCCGCGCTCGACTTCGAACAGCTCGACGCCCTTCGATGCGAGAAACTCGGGACTCGAGATCATGTTCTTCTGCTTCGATGATCTGCCGAGTGTTACGACAGGCGGGTGCTCGACTAGAAGAAGTACATCCTGCGGGATTTCACCGGTGATTCGGTCACGCGCTACGGCGCGCTGCAGCTCGAGAGCTTCCTCGTAGCCCATCCGGCCGAGTCGAGCGACCCACAGCTCGCGCGCGGCCGGAGTGTCAGTCACAACGTCGCCCTCATCAGGCGTGGATCACACGCCCGAGTGAATCGAGACACGCTTCAGCTACGGCTTCGGACAAAGTCGGGTGCGCGTGGATAGCCAGATCGATCTCCTCGACTGTGAACTCGTTTTCTCGCGCTACGGCGATCTCGTGCAGAAGCTCAGTCGCGTGCGAGCCGATGATGTGCGCGCCGAGTATCTCGCCGTACTTCGCATCGCGGATGATCTTCACGAAACCTTCAGTTTCGCCCGACGTTCGCGCGCGTCCGTTGGCAGAGAACGGGAACCTGCCGACCTTGTAGTCGAGCTTCTTCTCCTTGCACTGCGCTTCGGTCAATCCGATCGATGCGACCTCAGGATGGCAGTACGTCGCATTCGGAATGTTGCCGTAGTTCACCGGGTGTGCGTGCTGTCCCGCAAGCAGCTCAGCGAGAACGACGCCCTCACGCGATCCCTTGTGCGCCAGCATCGGCGGACCGGCAACGTCGCCGATTGCGTAGATGCCTTTCGCCGTCGTCTCCATCTTTTCGTTGATCTTGATGAAGCCGCGCTCGTTGACCTGAACCCCATTCTCCTTGAGTCCAAGGTCTTCGACATTCGGAGCGCGGCCTGCTGCGACGAGGACCTGCTCTACCTCGAGATCGGTCTTCTTGCCGCCGGCATCGAGAGTCATGGTGACCGAAGTCTTTCCGATTTTCACGTTACTGATCTTCGCGCCGACGACCACGTCGATCTTTCGTTTCTTGAATGCCTTCGTCAGCTCGATGGAGCAGTCAGTATCCTCGAGGGGAAGAATGTTCGGCGCCACGTCGATCAGCGTCACCTGCGTGCCGAATGCGTTGAAGACGTCGGCGAACTCGCAGCCGACCGCACCCGCGCCCACAATCGCCATCGTCTTCGGAGCTTTCTCGAGAACGAGAACTTCATCCGACGACAGAACGGTTGTCTTGTTCAGCTCGAGTCCCGCTTGCGGCAGACCCTTCACACGCGAGCCGGTGGCGATGACAACTGCTTTCTTCGCGTCGTGTTTTTCTTCCTTTCCATCAGCGCCCTTCACGGTCACCGCGTTCTTGCCGGCGAGCTTCGCGGTTCCCTTGATCGTCGTAATCTTGTGCTTCTTGAAAAGAAACTCGACGCCCTTGGAGTTTTGCGTGCTGACTGCGCGCGACCGCTTCATCGCAACGCCGTAGTCATAGCTCGTCTCGCCGACGTTCACACCGAACTCGGCCGCCTTCTTCACCTTCTGCGCGATCGATGCAGACTCGAGAAGCGCCTTTGCCGGAATGCAGCCCCACAGAACGCAGGTGCCGCCAAGCGCTTCACGCTCGATTACGGCGACTGTCATTCCGAGCTGTGCCGCGCGGATCGCACCCACATAACCCGCGGGGCCGCCGCCAATAAAAATCACATCAAATGATGCCATGTTTGTTTTCCAGTTACCCGTTAAGAACCGCTGCCTGCTGCCCGCTGCCCGTTAGATCACGAGCAACAACGGATTTTCGAAATAGCGCTTGACCGCGAGAAGGAATTTCGCGCCGGTCGCGCCATCGATCACGCGATGATCGCAGCTCATCGTCACGCGCATCCGTTGACGAACGACAACCTGGCCGTCAATAACGACAGCTTTAGGCTCCACTCCACCGATTGCGAGAATGCCGGCCTCAGGCGGATTGATGATCGCCGTGAAATGCTCGATGCCGAACATTCCCAGGTTGGAGACTGAGAAAGTCGATCCGGTATACTGCTCCGGCGTCAGCTTCCTCGCTCGGGCCAATCCGGCGAGCTGCTTCGCTTCGGCCGAGATCTGTCCGATCGATTTGCGATCGGCATCGAAGATCACCGGAGTGATCAGTCCTTCGGGAATCGCGACAGCCATCGCAACATGCACGCGATTGAAGTGACGGATGTGATCGCCCATCCACCACGCGTTCACTTCCGGATGATCGGCCAATGCGTTTGCCACCGCTTTGATCAGGATGTCGTTGAAGCTGATCTTGTACTCGTCGCCGAGCTCCTTGAGCTGGGCACGCATCTCCGAAGCCCGCTCTGCATCCCATTCCGCCGTGAGATAGAACGTCGGCACTGGTCCGATGGACTCCGACAGGCGACGAGCTATCGTCTTCCTGATCAGCGTGAGCGGAATATCCTGATAGTCGCCTTCTCGCGTGATGAGCCGCGGCTCGGCAGCCTTCGGCGCTTTACCGGCGGCTCCGCGTGACACGCCTGCAGCTGCTGCGGTCTCGATGTCTTTCTTGATGATGCGACCGCCCGGACCCGAGCCCTGCACCTGCGACAGCTCGACGCCGCGCTCAGTTGCAATGCGTCGCGCCAACGGCGATGATCGCGTCCGACGGCCGTCCGACGGAGCGGCACTCGGCGCAGCGACCGATCCGAATCCACTCGATCGTGCGGGAGGAAGCGGCGCTTGTGGTGCCGCTGCGGGTCGTGGCGCGGGAGGCGTTGCAACGGCCGCCGGACTCTCCGGCGTCGGTGCCGCAGCCTCGCCTTGGGACTGGGTTGCCTCCTGCGGCGCAGCCGGTGCTGCTGCCTGCGCTTCAGCAGGTTTTGCTGCCGCCTGCGCTTCAGCAGGTTTTGCTGCCGCCGGAGCCGCTCCGGAAACGATCGAATCGATGTTCTCGTCCGCCGCACCGATCACCGCGAGCAAAGTTCCGACCGGAGATGCGTCGCCCTCTTTCCCGATGCGTTTCTTCAGAACGCCATCGCCGCGGGCAACCAGCTCCATTACCGCCTTGTCGGTCTCGACTTCAGCGAGAATGTCACCGGCTTTGACCGGATCTCCCTCGTTCTTCAGCCACTTGACGAGCCGCCCCTCCTCCATCGTCGGGGAGAGCGCTTCCATCACTACCTTCGTCGCCATTGTCTGTTAGTCGAGGTACATGACTTTCTTGATTGCGGCGATTGCCTTTGGTGCGTCGGGCTTCGCGGCTCTCTCGAGATTCTTAGCGTAAGGCATCGGTACATCTTCCTGGTGAACCCGGAGAACCGGCGAGTCGAGATCGTCGAAGCACTCGCGCTGGATGAAGTCCACTACCTGTGCGCCCACGCCGCAGATCTCCCAGCCTTCCTCGAGAACAACTGCGCGATTCGTCTTCTGCACCGACGCCGCAATCGCCTCGACATCCATCGGTCTCACCGTTCGCAGATCCACGACTTCCACATTGATGTTTTCCTTTGCGAGTGTATCGGCAACCTGCATCGCGACGAGAACCATCTTGCCATGCGCGATGATCGAGCAGTCGCTGCCTTCACGCTTTACGTCGGCTTTTCCGATCGGCACAACGATGTCGTCACCGTCAGGGACTTCGCCCTTCGTGTTGTACAGCATCTCGCCTTCGAGGAACACGACCGGGTTGTCGTCGCGGATCGCCGACTTGAGCAGTCCTTTCGCATCCGCCGGAGTTCCAGGACAAATCACCTTGAGACCAGGAATGTGCGCGAGCCAGCTCTCCCATGCCTGTGAATGCTGTGCAGATAGCTGCAGCGCAGATCCGTTAGGTCCACGGAACACCATCGGCATAGAGAACTGACCACCTGACATGTACAGCATCTTCGCGGCGGCGTTCACAACCTGATCGAGTGCGAGCAGCGCGAAATTCCAGGTCATGAACTCGATGACCGGTCTCAGTCCGACCATCGCCGAGCCAACGCCGATGCCAGCGAAGCCAAGCT
>JBDTNA010000059.1:0-11463 GCA_039933985.1 Gemmatimonadales bacterium
TGCAACCGTGACCAGATGTGGAATCTTTGCGAGAATGTTCGCGTTCGGCGCACTTTCCAGTCGCGGCAAACCGACGAGAACAACACCATCAATTTGTGCCGCGAGCTTGTCGATGCCCGGCGATCTCGACTGCGTCACCAGAATGAGCAGCTCATCCGCAGTCGCAAATTCAGTCGCAAACGTGCCCCATCTCGGGCTCGAAAGAATTTCCTCGGTGGCCGAAGATTCAGTTCCACTGGGGATGACGAAGAAGTTCTTCGTGCCTTCGACCTCGCGCGCGATCCGCACGAACGAAGTTCCGAACTCGAAGCTGTCGTAGACGCCGTGTGAATCGTCGTCGTTAACGAGTGCCTGTATCGGTGGCGTTTCGCCGGCAAGGTCGGCAATCATCACGAGCCGGTGCGCGCTTTCGGCCAGCGCGATTCCAATCGCTGCGTGTGCCGCTGCAACGATGTCGTCCGACGTCACGATGATCGACGAGTAGCCGCGGACGGCAACTGCTATCTGGCGCCCAGCACCCTCATAGGCTCCGCCAGGCGCACGCGCCGCAGTGGCCGTCACCTCGCTTCCTCATAAACCCAGTACTGCCTTCTCGAATCGCGTCCCACTCGTTCCGCCTCTTCGCGCGCGCCGTATGGGCCGAGCACCACGCGATAAATAGTTGTAGAGCCCGACTGCGTCGGAATCACCCTTGGCCGCAAGCCGTTGACCGAAATCTCGGCCGCCATCTGTCGTGCGTTCTGCTCAGAGAGGACGGCGGCAAACGAGACCATGTAACCTGCCGGTCGCGGCGGCGGAAATGTCGCCGGCGGCTCGACCATGGTCGGTGTCGCGTCTCGCAGCGGCGGATTTGCCGCGCTGTCACGCGGGGCGACGGCGGAATCCGCCGGAGCTGCCACGGGAGTATCAAAGGTAACCGGACGGTCCAGATCTGCGGAGCGCGGCCTGAAGCCATTCCAGGCGAAGAAGTACCAGAAATCGCGGCCGCCACCGGCGATTGTGTTCGCGTCGGTGAGGTCGCGAGAGTTGACGATTACGACGTCGTTGCCTCTCGCTGTCGCGATCGACGACCCCGGAGCGAAGGCTGGAAGATCGGCTCGCCAGTCCGAGCGGATCGTACCCTCGAGCTGATTGGTCCCGATAGCGATCACCCAGGCCGAATCGGTGCTCCCATCGGGTCGCGCCAGAATGAACTGGCCAAGTGGATCCATTCGCAGCTCCGAGGCAGGTCCGGGAAGCGTGACCCTGCCGGAGACTGCTTCGCTGTACCGGTCGATCACCGCGAGACTGTTCGCGTTCTTCAACGCGACGTAGAGCCGGTCCCCGCTCGGTGTTGGAACGATGGCGCTGACGGGCTCCGAGAGTCGCACACTCTTGACCGGGGAAAGGTCGTTCGTGCGGACGCCGATCAGACCGCTGTCAACGGTGAAATACAGCCGGTCGCCGACCTGAGTGCGAACGCCGCGGGAAACGAGCGGAATTGAAGCTGTCTTAACTACCTCGTCATCGGTCGGCCTGATGAGCCACAGCTGCGTCTGCCCTCCGTCATTCCCGGCGATGATCACAGACCCATTCGGCTGAGGAAAGACCCATCGCGCGGCGGACGGCGGATCGAAGCTCCAGTCGCCGCTCGGAGTCATTCTGGAGAGACTGCCCTTGTCGGAAATCCCGTAAAGCTCCGATCCATTGGCAGAGGCGAGCGAAGTGAGCTTCGCTTTCGACGCAAGCCTTACCTCGGATGCGCGCAGATCGATTCGCCTCGGCTGGCCCTTCCGGTCAACCAGGGCCACGAGGCCGTACTCGGGGTCGAAGCCGAGTACGTGGTCAACGGGAGGTGCATCGGGCGCTGTCCAAACCGCGGAGTCCAGCCTCGGGTACACGTAGGCTCGCGCGGTTCCACCTGCGGCGGGTATTCGAAGAATTATCTGGTCGGGTCCGCGGGCAGCGGTCGCGCCTACGGCAGCTGAGGACGCTGGCCGGTCGCCCTTACAGGCAACAACGGCCAGCGTCAGCGCTAACAGCCGGGTAGCTGTTTTAGAAACTCGGTCCCAGCGAAAAGGTCCAGATGCCCTTGCGTCCAGTTTTATCGAGCGGAATCGCGTAGTCCCACTTGAGGATCGCGAGGTTGAACAGGTTTACACGTATTCCCGCTCCATAGCTGCGAAGCGGGTAACGCTGCAGATTCAAATCATAATTCGCCGGCTGGCTCAGCGACAGCGTTTGCCCCTGATACCAGGCAAGTCCCATGTCGTAGAAAAAGAGCCCTTCAATCGGCGGCAGACCGATCGGAAGATTGCCGAGATCGAATCTTCTGATGAGAGGGAACCGCACTTCGGCGTTGAAGACCGCGACTCTGCTGCCCACGAGCTGCTCTGTCGCGCACGACGAGCCACCGCCGATGTAACCGGTGCACTCGTAGCCCGTGAAGTTGGCCCCATCGTAGCCGCGCACGAATTCCGGGCGACCGATGTATTTCGGGAATGATGCTTCGTCACGTCCCACCGAGGCGCTGGTCATGAACCGGGTCGCGATCGTGAGGGTGTTGAAGACAATTGGATCGTACCGCCGGTAGTCAGCGAGATACTCGACCCAACGAAGGTTGCCGACGTTCGGAGAAATCTGGAAACGCATACGGCGTCCGATGACAGGAGCTGTATACCCGAACAGGGTGTTGTCCGACACGTACGCGATCGATGGTGATGCAAAGTTGTACGCAGGCGCATTCGCGACGTCATTGATCTCAGGCGCGGTGCAGCCGTTGACGAAGCAGTCCTGCGTCAGTGAGATCACCGAGCGGCCGATGCTGTTGAACTGAATCCCTGCTTCGAAGCGTGTGAAGCGGTTCAGCGGATACTGCGTCGTAAGAAATGCGTTCCGCAGCACATATCGCGTGTAAAGCGAAGAATAACGATCACGATCGGGCAGTTGCTCAACCCGAGTACCGGACTGCGGGAGGAAGATCGGCTGCTGGTATCCGCCGACATTGTACTGCCACCGGTGACTCAGGTTCGCATACGCTGCGAAAACGCTCGCGTCGCGAAGCTGACCGTAAACCGATGCGGATAGCGCGATCTGATTGTTGCCGAGCAAGTCGCTGAGCACGATCGTCGTGCCGCCATTGAATCCGCTCAGGCCATATTGATTGCCCGTCGCGTATCCAATCTCCGGCTGCGCGATGTAATCGGGCTTGAATCCGACTGAGTATTTGTAGTCGCGGAAGCGCGCCGTGTCAGGCAATGCGAAATCAGGATTCGCGTTGAGAATCGCAACAGTCGTCGCCTCGACTTCACTCGCCTGCGCTTCACCGGATGTAAGCTCGTTAGATGGGCGCGATCCCGCGGGTGCTCGATAGGTGGACGATTGAATGCCCTGTGCGGCGAGCTTCTTCGAGGAATCCGCGGGAATAACTGATGCGATCGTAGGAAGCGGAGCCGGTGTGTTCATCACGAGCGCAGTCGGCGTCGCACCACGATTCTGGAACGCCACGGTCTTGAGCTTCCGCGGGTTGTCCATCGCCCACACGGTGTAGTCGCCCTTCTCGTAGTACGTGAAGGCCATTCTATCCGCGCCACGAGCCCACGTCAGTGCCGGGCTGTACTCCGTGATGGCAGTGATGCCGCCCAGAACGTTCGTGAGTTGGTACTGCTGTCTGTCTCCCAGGTCATACAGGAAGACATTCTGCACTCCCGTGCGATCGGAGATGTAGGCCAGCGACTTTCCGTCCGGCGCCCATGCGGGATTGAGATTGTGTCCGGCCTGGCCGGGCAGCACTTCAATCGCGCCCGTCTCGGCATCGATCAGCGCGATCTGCCATTTCGCAAAATGAAGGCGCGAGATGTCCGTCGGCGGAGCTCGATCGGATGCAAACGCGATCTTCTTTCCGTCGGGCGACCAGCTCGGTTGAAGATCTCCGAAAAGATCATTGGTGAGCCGGCGAATGTTCTTGCCGTCTGCATCGATGATGTAGAGATCAGTCACGCCGCCCTGCGTTCCGCTGAATACGATGCGACGGTCGTCGGGTGAAAACGAAGGCGCAGTGACGGCATCGAGCGGAAGATCGACTCGTTTCACCACTTTTCTGCTGGGAACGTCAAGGAGATACAACACGTCCCTGCCGGCGCGCTGCGCCGTAAACGCGAGCATCTTGCCGTCGTTCGAAAATGCGCTCTGGGAGTAAAGCAGTCTCAGCTCTTCGAAGTCGGGATTGAGCGTGCTCTTGATTAGACGCTTCACGCGCTCGCCGGTCTTTGCGTTGCCCAGCCAGAGATCGATGAACAGCTCGCCGCGCTTCTCGTTTCCGTTCGACAGGAACGCGATGTAGTTGCCGTCGTTCGACAGAACCGGCGCGAGGAAGATCTCGCCGCCCGATTTCTTGTGCGTGAGCAGCGGCTGCGCGAACGTCTGCGGCCGCTGAGTGACAGATGCAGACGGCAGATACTGCGACTGGACGGTTTCACGCCAGGCAGCGCCGACACTCTCGAGCGGCATGCCGAGCTCGCGAAGGAACGCGCGCTCTACGCCGACCGCCGGCGTGTTGCGCAGAATCTCGCCGATCGCGGCATCGCCCCAACGCTCGCCCACGTACTGCCAGAACGATTCACCGTAGCGATACGGGAAATACTTGTCGGGGCGCTCGGTCATCTGCTTGACCGTCGGGATGTTGCCCGAGACTGCGGCGTCCCTGAGCCATCCTGCTGTCAGCGGGTGATTTGGACCGATCGACAGATACTCCGCCATTCCTTCCATGAACCAGAGCGGCGGATTGATTCGCTCGAGCGCCTGCTGGTTTGCGCCAGCGCGACCGCGCGCGAAAATGTCGTACTGAAATTCGTGCACCATTTCGTGCGCGAGCACCTGCTCGAAGCTGCCAAGGTCGCCGGTGAACGGCATGATGAGCCGGTGACGAGCGGACTCGGTTACACCGCCGACTCCTTCACCCAGATCACCCGTGACGTTGTTCTGTCCAAAGTCGGCGCGGGAAGAGAAGAGGATGATCGGCTTCTTCTCGCGGAACTGGTGGCCGAGAACGCGCGAGAGGCGCGCGTACGAGCGCTCGGCCATTCGGGCGGCGGACGACACCGCGGCTTTCTCTTCGGGATAGTAATGAACGAGGAAGTGCTCGGTCTCGAGCACTCTCCAGTTGAAGTGCTTGTACTGGACCTGGTTCATCCCGAAGTACTGCTGCGCTTCGAGACGCGAGGCACCAAGAAGAAAGACGCCCAAAGCCAACGCACGCACCGCTTTCATTTTCCCGCTCCGTTTTCCGTTAGACGGTTGGCACTACTTCCGCGTCGCTCCACAGGCGCTCGATTTGATAAAACGATCGAAGTGTCGGATGGAATATGTGAACGACGAAATCCACGAAATCGAGTAATACCCATCTTCCCTGCTGAACACCTTCGACATGGTGTACCCTTACGCCTTCTTTCTTGAGCTCAGAGATCAAATGCTCGCCTATCGCGCGGACGTGCGTGTCCGAGGTCCCGCTGGCGATCACGAAGTAGTCTGTCATGTCGGTGACGCCCTGCAGATTGAGGAGCACGACGTCATTTGCTTTCATGTCCTGGCAGTACGCAGCAGCGCGCATCGCGGCAGAGGCAGGCTCGCGGGCGGGTATCGCGGGGGAAACAGAGGTGGCCATTCGGCTCCGTTGAAGATTTGTCGGCGACGGCGTTTGTTTCTCGTCTCCTACAATATCATAAGGACGTGCAGAAGGTTCCGTTAGCCTTCATCAAATGCATAAGGCAAGCCAATTGACGGCTTGCCTTATGAGTGCAACTGAGCGGATCTGCTTCTTACTGCTTGATGACCCACACCTTGATCTCGGGGTGAACATCCGCGTGCAGCCTGATCGGAACGCGATAGACGCCGAGGGCCTTGATCGGCTCCTTCAGGTCGATCTGCCGCTTCTCGATTTCGTACCCCTGTTCCGCCAGTTGCTGAGCGATATCAGCCGACGTAACTGAGCCAAAGAGCTTTCCTTCCTCGCCGACGCGGGCGGAGAAAGTCAGCGAGACCTGCTCGATCTTGGCGGCGTATTCCTGCGCTGATCCGCGGCGAGCTTCCTCAGCCGCGTCGAGGCGCTGGCGCTCCTGCTCGATGCGCTTCTTGTTGCCCGGTGTCGCTTCGTATGCGAAACCGCGCGGGAGCAGGAAATTGCGGGCGTATCCCGGCGAGACTTTCACGATGTCTCCGGGGTGTCCCAGCTTCTCCACTGCCTGTCTGAGTATGACTTCCATATTGCCTGTTCCAGTTGAAGGTAGAGCGCGGCGCCGGTGAAGGCGGACGCGATGAAATCTATTTTCTTTCTACAGCGATTTCGCCTGTGCACGGGCCCGCAGGTCCAGCCAGGTGTCACCCAAACCAAGGCCGAATGCAAGCGCCGTCACCAGCGGCCAGGCGAAAATCGCCAGTGCCACCAGCATGTATGTCAAAGCCCGCCCTCGCGACATCCAGGCGAGTATTCCGATCCCCCGGAGCACATAGAGAACCCCGAAGAACAACAGCAGATTGAGTCCCGCATTCTTGCCTTCGGCAAACGCCGGAAGGAGATAGATCGATCCGCCGACTGCGACGCCCCAGACGAGCTGATCGTTGAACCGGAAGTCTCGAATCTTCCCGAGCTGCGGCCCGATCTCGACCTTACTCATCCGGTGATACAGCGCCCATCCAAGTCCCAGCGCCGCAAGTGATTCGAGCGCGAGCAATGCAGGGAGCAGCACCGTTGACCAGGCCGGTATCGACGCGAGCTGCGCCTCACTTTCTTCGGTGAGTCGCTGAAGCGACGGCGATTTCGCGATCAGCTCCTTCCATGAAGGCTGCAGGCTCACTTCGCGGAGCGATGTGATCGACTGATCGTTCCTTCGATTGTATTCGCTTGCCATCGTGTTCAAGACCCGACTCGGACCACCCGGCGAAACCAGAACGAGCGCAAACCCGAGTGATGTTGCCAGCGCAAGCGCGGACAAAGCTCTCGGAAAAAACGTTTCCGTCGCGATGATCACGCTCACGAGTCCGAAGCTGGCCGCAAGAAGCAGCGTCCAGCCGCGTGCAAGCCAGTTGTATTGCCCGTCCGGCGGACCAGCCGCCGATGCGAGCACGAACGCCGCAAGCGCGACCCATATGATCGCCAGCGACATGCGCCCGCCGTTCTTCCATCCGATCACCGCGCAAACGGCCACCGCTGCGATCAGCAGCAGCGGCGTCTGCTCGATGGGCAGAATGACACGCATCGCCGGCACGAACGGAGCGAGCAGAAATGCGCCCAGTCCGATCGCGAGCCGCCGCCACGATCCCCGTACCGGAGCCGGTGCGGCGGATGCGGTCATGTTACGCGGTGTGCCCTTTCAGGTACGGGATAATCGCGAGATACCGCGCGCGCTTGATCGCGGTAGACAGCTGGCGCTGATGGCGCGCGCATGTCCCGCTCAGGCGGCTCGGAAGAATCTTTCCCTGGTCGGTGATGAACCGGCCAAGCGTGCGATCATCCTTGTAATCGATCCAGCGTACGCGCCCTTCGCAGAAGGGGCAGCTCTTTTGAGGTCTTCTCATTGTGGGCTAATCCTCGTCGTCGTCATCGTCGTCACGGCGCGCTGCCTGTGCTGCGAGCTCTTCCTCGCTCATCGCCGGGGCACCGACTTCGTGCTCGTGCAGCGTGATGAGGTAGCGGATGACACCGTCGTCGAGCTTGAGCGCACGCTCGTATTCGGGCAGTACAGTCGGCTCAGCGGCGAAGCGCGATACGACGTAGTAGCCATTCTCGCGCGGTCCGATCTGGTAGGCCAGCTGGCGGCGTCCCCAATGGCTCACTTCAGGCTCGCCGGAGCCGAGAAGCCCATGAAAGCGGGACAGTTTTTCGTTGATTGCGGCGTCTTCGAGTGTAGAGTCGAAGATGTACACCGCCTCGTAATTCCGAGACATCGGTAGGCAATCCTCCTTGTGGTCTGAAACCGCCCCCCTGCTGGTTGCCGGAGAGGGGGGAAGGTATGAAGGTCGCGGGGTTTTGCGACCGTTGTAGGAACCAGAAAGATAGTCACGGCCAGAGGTTACTGGTAGCTACTCATAGCTGTTAGCGGTTAGCAACACTAGCGGGTCAGCTCTTTTCAGCTGTCGGCCCGGACAGCGGGCCGCGGGGGTAGTTGTTCAGTTTTGAGTTGCGCAATGCGTACTGAGTGCGCATTGGGAACCCTGCGCGCATTGGGGACAACGGCAGGAGGGCGTGTCAGGCACACTTCGATGAACTGTGCGAACCGCGTGAGCGAGACAACGATACGCCGACCGCATCCTCCGCCGTTGTAGTCGCTCTTCCGCCGGTGTCCCCCAATGCGCGCAGGGTTCCCATAGCGCAATCAGTACGCATTGCGCAATTCCAAACTCAACCACTACGGGCAGCGCGTAGCGGGTGGCGGGTTTGCATGGCAATTGCCTCTGGATAGGTTGCAGTGTCCGCCTGTCTGCGGGCCTCGAATCGGGAGAAGAAGCATGACGCATGTTGGAAGAGCCGCCGTAGCGGCAGCAGTATTTGTTGCGACCGCCTGCGGCGGTGGGAGCTCACTCGGCGGACTCGATGCCGAGCAGTCATACAACATCGCGCTCACTTCGGCGGCCGAGGTCCCGACGCCGAAGACGACGACCGCGAGTGGAAGTGCGCAGATCGTCGTGTTTCCCGAGAGCATCGACTTTCAGCTCAGCGCGACCTCGATGACCGGCATCACGATGGCTCACATTCACAATGGAGCTCCGGGAGTTGCGGGACCTGTCGTGGTGACGTTGTTTCTGCCCGGAGCGCCAACGGCCGCTGTAAATGGTATCTTCGCTAGCGGAACGCTTACCGCTGCGAATCTGCCGGCCGGTGTCACGCTGGAGTCGCTCAAGACGCTCTTACTGAGCGGCAACGCGTACGTCAATGTTCACACGACGGCGAATCCGACTGGCGAGTTAAGAGGGCAAATCAAGTAAACCGGGCATTGCCCGAAGGAGTCAGCGCATGAAGTGGCGGTACACGATCCCGGTTGGTCTCACATTCGTTGCCGCCACTGCGCTTCAGGCGCACGACTTCTTTTTTCGTCTCGACAGCTTCTTCGTCGCTCCAAACTCGACCGTGCGAATCCGTGCGCTGAATGGAACGTTCAGCTCGAGTGAGAACTCGGTGACGACCGACCGGCTTCGCGACCTGAGCGTGGTTTCATCGGCGGGACGAGAACACCCCGACACTGTAACGTGGTCTTCGAAAGGCGACACAAGCGTCTTCACACTCAAGACCGGATCAGCCGGCACCTACGTGGTAGGCGCATCGCTCAAGACGCGCGAGATCACTCTCAAGTCGGCTGATTTCAACACATATCTGGCGGATGACGGCATTCCGGATGTCCTCGCCGCGCGAAAGAAGAACGGGGAGCTCGCGAAGGATGCCACCGAGCGCTACTCGAAGCATATCAAGGCGCTCCTCCAGGTAGGAGCGTCCAAAACCGGAGACTTCAGCACTGTGCTTGGTTATCCGGCGGAGATCATCCCGCTGGACAATCCGTACAACTTGCGACCGGGATCTACGCTTCGCGTGCGCACGATGGTAGACGGAAAAGCGATGGGCAATCAGCTCGTCGTCTCGGGTGGCCGGACGAAGAACGGAAAGCGTCAGGTCGAGAAGAGGACCCGTTCAGATGCGGCCGGAATGGCGCGCATCAAGCTGTCGGGCAGCGGCCAGTGGTACGTGAAGTTCATCAACATGGTGCCCTACCGCGGCGCGGAGAAAATCAACTACGAATCGAAGTGGGCCACCCTGACCTTCGAGATTCGCTAGACGTTGAATCGGAAGAGGAGTACGTCACCATCTGCGACGATGTACTCCTTTCCCTCTGATCGCACCGCGCCTTTCTCTCTCGCGCCTTTCCAGCCGGACATAACGACGAAGTCGTCGTAACCAACGGTTTCAGCGCGAATGAATCCGCGCTCGAAATCGGTGTGAATGACAGCCGCCGCTTTCGGCGCGCTGTCACCACGATGAATCGTCCACGCGCGTACCTCCTGCTCACCCGCAGTGAAATATGTCTGAAGTCCGAGCAGGTGATAACCCGCGTGAATCAATCGATCGAGGCCGGCCGACTCGAGACCCAGCGACGACAGGAACTCCTGCCGATCGTCTGCGGGCAGCTCAGCCAGCTCAGCTTCGATCTTTGCGGAAAAGGGAACCACTTCGGCGTGCTCGCCGCTCGACTCGATCGCCTCGCGCAATGCGCGCAGATGCGGACCTTCATCGCCGTGCAGCTCGGTGTCGCTCACGTTCGCCGCGTACAGCACCGGCTTCGTCGTAAGGAGTGACAACGGTGCTAGCGCAGCGACTTCATCAGCCGTGAGCTTCGCTTCCCACAATCCGCGCCCGTCTTTCAGAAATTCATACGCGCGCTCGAGAGCAGGGAGCTCGGCCAGCGCTTCCTTGTCTCCAGTGCGTGCAGTGCGTCGTGTCTTGTCGAGCCGCTTCTCCACCGCGCCGAGATCGGATAGTGCCAACTCGAACTCGATCACTTCGCGATCGCGAACAGGATCGACCTTTCCCATCACGTGCGTCACGTCTTCGTCTTCGAAGCACCGCACAACGTGCACGATCGCATCGGTCTCGCGGATGTTTGCGAGGAACTTGTTGCCGAGCCCTTCGCCTTCAGCCGCTCCCTTGACGAGACCGGCGATGTCGACGAACTGCACAACGGCGGGTACGGTCCGCTTGGGCTGCACGATGTCGGCGAGCTTCGTCAGTCGAGTATCTGGCACCTCGACCATCCCGACATTCGGCTCGACAGTGCAGAACGGATAGTTCGCAGCTTCCGCTTTCGCGGCGGTAAGTGCGTTAAAGAGAGTGGATTTTCCGACGTTCGGCAGTCCGACAATTCCAAGCTTCAGCATTTCTTATTGATTGATAAGGCCGTCGCCGCCCTTATTGTGTGCGTTCATGGCCCGTTCGGTGCCTTCGCGAAGCCACGTCTCGACTGTCGCGTTGAACTTGGGCATAAGCCCTAGGATGTCCTCTCTTTCGTCACGTGCAAACGGCGCGAGTACGAAATCGGCGAGATCCTTGTAGATGTTTTTTCTTTCTTCGCTCGGCCCGACTCCAATGCGAAGACGAGGATATTCCTGATTCCCGAGAGCCGTCTCGATGCTGCGAAGGCCATTGTGTCCGCCGGCACTTCCGCGTGCGCGCACGCGAAAGCGTCCAACGGGAAGCGCGACATCGTCGACGATGACAAGAAGATCTTTCGGCGGAGCCCAGAACGGCCGGCGCAAATAATTCTTCAAGACCGAACCGCTCACGTTCATGTACGTGAGCGGCTTGATCAGCCGAACGCGCGAGCCACCGACCGTCGCGGTGGAGACCATCGCTTCGCCATTCCGCTTCCAGCCGTCGAAATGCCAAACGTCGGCGAGGTGGTCGAGAACCCACCAGCCGACGTTGTGCCTTGTTGCCTCGTACTG
>JBDTNA010000060.1:0-11371 GCA_039933985.1 Gemmatimonadales bacterium
TTTCGATCGCTCATTTGCGATCAACGTGCGTGCCCACGCGGCGGTGTGCGGCGCCGCGGTGCCGCACCTGCGCGCAGCGGGCGGTGGAGCGATCTGCATCACGGCCTCCAACTCGGCGCTGCTCTCCGAGCCGCAGCTGGCGCCGTATGCGGTCACGAAAGCCGCCGCGCTTGCACTCGCGGCGCCGTCTCCGAAAGTCCAGGTGTAGCTCGTAATCCCGGCGACCGACGGACTACCGTCGAAGCTGCAGTTTCCCTTGTTGCAACTCGCCGTGAACATTGCTGACGGAACAGCCGGCGCTGGTGGCGCTGGTGGCGCTGGTGGCGCTGGTGGCGGCGGTGGCGGCGGCGGTGGTGGTGGTGGAGCTGCTGGAGGCGGTGGTGGTGGTGGTGGTGGTGGTGGTGGTGGTGGCGGTGAAACGGCACCACCATTTACGCGCAGCAAACGGTTCGGCGAGCTTCCAACCATGGTGTTGATGACTCCCACAGTGGCGTCACCAACGAGGGCGGCTGCTACCTGAGCCGGCGTCGCACCCGGGTTGGCCTGAAGATAAAGAGCGGCAGCGCCCGCAACGTGCGGCGACGCCATAGACGTTCCACTGGCAGTTCCGGTGGCATTGTCGTCCGTATTCCACGCCGAGGTGACGCTCGATCCTGGTGCAAAAAGGTCGACGCAGCTGCCGTAGTTTGAATAGGCCGCCTGTGCATCGTTCGAGGTTGTCGCGCCGGCTGTGATCGCCGCGCTGAGACTCGCCGGTGAAATCGTGCAAGCGTCCGTGGTATTGTTTCCTGCGGCGACGGTGAATGTGACGCCTGCATTAATTCCTCTCTGCACGGCATCGTTGAGCGCCTGCGAAAATCCACTTCCAAGGCTCATGTTTGCGACCGCCGGCAGAACACGGTTTGCGACTACCCAGTCGATTCCGGCAATGACACCGCTCTCCGAACCGCTGCCGGCGCAGTCGAGAACTCGAACCGAATACAGCTTTACCGCCTTCGCGACTCCATAGGAAGAACCGCCGACTGTTCCGGCAACGTGGGTACCGTGCCAGTGACAGCCTTGGGCTCCGTAGCCATCATCGATTGCCGTGTAGGCCGCTACTGCGCGACCACCGAATTCAGTGTGCGTTGTCCTAATTCCCGTATCGATGATGTATGCATTGACTCCGCTGCCGGTAGCCGAATAGTTGTAGTACCAGTTCAGTGGCAGGGCAGCCTGATCGATGCGATCAATGCCCCAGGTTGCCTGGTACTGTGATGCGTCGATCGATACTTCCTGATCCTGTTCGACATAGGCAACAGACGGATCGGCGGCGATCAGTGCCGCTGCATCGGCCGTCATGTGCGCCGAGAAACCTTTTAGTCCGCTCTTGAACGTTCGCTTTGGGGCGCCGTTCTTGAGCAACCCCTTTGCCTTGCCCGGGACGTCGTTCACGTCGTCCTTGAAGACAACGATGTACTCGTCGGGAATCGGGGCATTGACGTTCTTCCCGAATACGACACTCTGCGGTGCTGCGAGCTCGCCGGCTCGCGGAGCAATCGGCTCACTGCAGCCTGCGAGTAGAACTGTCAGGCTTCCGACAAGCGCAAGCCACCGTGAGCTGGCGGCCACGGCCGGACCGTATCGAATCGAAAACATTTACATTCCTCCGGGTACGTTCGGTAGCTCGACTGGCGTGACCGGCATTCGCCGGCTTTAGCCTCGTAGCTTTGCGTCCCCGCCTTTTGACGGGTTTGCCTTTGTCGCGACCTCCATTCGGAGGAGCGCACAATCGCTATCAATCGACTTCTACTGTGTCGTGGACGACCTCACTCCTGATCGGCAACAACAGCATTCAGAACTACTTACGCGACAAAATCATTGTGAACAAACGATCCTGAAAAAGAAGAATGCAAGATGAGAGAATTCCTTCTCAAACCTTGCATTCTGCACTTCCCACCACGGCTGCGAACCCTCGAAATAGCCTCGCTAGCTTGTTACTCCCGCTTTAATGAAGTCGCGATTCATTCTCGAGATCGTGTCGATGCTTATTCCCTTCGGACATGCCTCCTGGCACTCGCCGTAGAGCGTGCATCCTCCGAAATCTTCGAGCTCCATCTGATTCACCATCGACAAAACCCGGCGATATCGCTCAGGCTGACCCTGCGGCAGATGACCGAGATGACTGATTTTCGCAGCGGTGAACAGCGATGCAGATGCATTCGGACACGCAGCGACGCATGCTCCACATCCGATGCACGCCGCTGCATCCATCGCCGCTTCGGCCGCTACTTTCGGAACGAGAATCGTGTTCGCGTCCTGCGCTCCGCCCGTCGACGCACTGATAAACCCGCCGGCACCGATGATCCTGTCGAGCGCACCGCGGTCCACAATGAGATCCCTGATCACCGGAAATGCCTTCGCCCGCCACGGCTCAATGTCGATCACGTCACCGTCGCTGAAGCTGCGCATGTGGAGCTGGCACGTAGCAGTTCCTTTCATCGGTCCGTGCGCCGCGCCATTGATCATTAGAGAGCACGAGCCGCAAATCCCCTCACGACAGTCGTGATCGAACGCGATAGGGTCCTGTCCGCTTACGGTCAAGCGCTCATTCACCACATCGAGCATCTCCAAAAACGACATGTCGGGGCTCACTCCCGGAGCCTCGTACTCGACCATTCGGCCCTGCGCCGACGGTCCAGCCTGACGCCACACCCTCAATCGCAGATTCATCACTTGTAGCTCCTCTGCGACAGCTTCACGTTCTCGAACACGAGCGTCTCCTTGTTGAGAATCGGCGACTGTCGCTCGCCCGCATACTCCCACGCGGCGACGTACGCGAAATTCTCATCGTCGCGCAGCGCTTCACCGTCCGGAGTCTGGCTCTCTTCGCGGAAATGTCCGCCACACGACTCCGTTCGATGCAGCGCATCGATACACATCAGCTCGCCGAGCTCGAAGAAATCAGCAACCCTTCCTGCTTTCTCGAGTGCCTGGTTGAGCTCGCGATCGCTTCCCGGAACGTTCACGTTACGCCAGAACTCATCGCGAAGCGCAGGAATCAGCTCGAGCGCTTTCCTGAGCCCCGCATCGTTGCGCGCCATCCCGCAATAATCCCACATGATCTTGCCGAGCTCTCGATGGAATGAATCGACGGTCCGTTTTCCATCGATGCCGAGGAGTCGCTCAGTGCGCGAATGGACGTCGCCGACAGCGGAACGAAACGCAGGATGGTTCTCGTCGACTTTTTGCGGCCGGGCGCTCGCGAGGTAGTCGCCAACCGTGTTTGGAAGCACGAAGTATCCGTCGGCAAGCCCCTGCATCAGGGCGCTCGCACCAAGACGATTCGCACCATGATCAGAGAAGTTCGCCTCGCCGATCACATGAAGCCCTTCGACGGTACTCATGAGATTGTAGTCGACCCACAGTCCACCCATCGTGTAGTGCACGGCGGGATAGATGCGCATCGGGACCTTGTACGGATCCTCATCAGTGATGCGCTGATACATCTCGAACAGGTTCCCATAACGCTCGGCGATCACCGGCGCGCCGAGCCGCCTGATGGCATCGGCGAAATCGAGATAGACACCGAGTCCGCTCTCTCCGACTCCCCGCCCTTCATCGCACACTTCCTTTGCACCGCGTGACGCGATATCGCGGGGGGCGAGATTGCCGAAGCTCGGATACTTCCGCTCCAGGTAGTAGTCGCGCTCCGATTCCGCGATATCGTACGGTGGCCGCTTGTCGCCCGGCTTCAACGGAACCCACACGCGGCCGTCGTTGCGAAGCGACTCGCTCATCAGCGTGAGCTTCGACTGATACTCGCCGCTCACCGGGATGCACGTCGGATGAATCTGCGTGAAGCACGGATTCGCAAAAGCGGCACCCCGCTTGTGGGCACGCCAGATTGCAGTCGCGTTCGAGCCTTTCGCGTTGGTCGAGAGGTAGAACACGTTTCCGTATCCACCCGTGCCAAGCACGACTGCGTCAGCTATATGCGATTCGATTGCGCCGGTCACGAGATTTCGCGTGATGATGCCTCGCGCTCGTCCGTCGATGACGACGAGATCGAGCATCTCGGTCCGCGGAAACATCGTCACTGTTCCGATCGCTATCTGACGCTCGAGCGCCTGGTACGCGCCGAGTAGAAGCTGCTGACCAGTTTGTCCACGGGCGTAGAACGTTCTGGAAACCTGCGCACCACCGAACGACCGGTTGGCAAGCAGTCCACCGTACTCACGCGCGAACGGAACTCCTTGCGCAACGCACTGGTCGATGATGTTCACACTTATCTCAGCAAGGCGATACACATTAGCCTCGCGCGCGCGGAAATCACCGCCCTTGATCGTGTCGTAGAACAGGCGGTAGATGCTGTCGCCGTCGTTCTGATAATTCTTTGCGGCGTTGATTCCACCCTGCGCGGCAATGCTATGCGCTCGGCGCGGCGAATCCTGGAAGCAGAAACACTTCACGTTGTAGCCGAGCTCGCCAAGCGAAGCGGCCGCCGCTCCGCCGCCAAGGCCCGACCCAACCATGATGATCGTGTATTTCCGTTTGTTGGCCGGATTGACGAGCTTCATCTCGAACCGATGACGGTCCCACTTCTTTTCGAGCGAACCAGCCGGAACGTGTGCGTTGAGTTCCATATCAACCTATCAATCCAGCGAATACCGCAACCGGTACCGCAGTGAAACCAAGCCAGACAATGATTGCGACACCCAATGCGATTGTTCGCTTGAGCGGCTCGGGCGACGGCTGACTGGCGCCGAGTGAACGAACGGAGCTCCATGCACCGTGGTACAGATGCAGGCCGAGCGAGATCATCGCTACAACGTAGAACAGTGTCACCCACCAGATCTGAAAGCTGGTAACGATGTTCGTGTAGACATCGGTCTCGCTGAACGATCCGGCGGGTTGCCACGCTCCCGTCGTGAAATGAAGGATGTGCAGAGGGATGAAGACCAGGAGAACAACTCCGCCCCATCTCATCGTTCGCGAAGCCCACGTGCTCACCTGCGGCTTGCGCTTCACGTAGCCGACAGGACGCGCGGCCCGATTCTGCATCGTGAGCTGATACGCCGCGATGATGTGCAGAATCACGGCGCCGATGAGCGTGAGCCGGAGAATCCACAGAAGCTCGCCCGTGCTCTGGAGAAAATGAGCATAGGCGTTGATTGCATCGGAGCCGCGGAACGCGAGAAGGTTTCCCGCCATGTGGCCGATCACGAACCCGATGCCGATCAGGCCCGTTGCGGCCATCACGACCTTTTTCCCGATCGCGGCCTTGTAGAAGCGACGTGCCCGATTCATTTCCGTCAGAGCTTGACGGCGCTCATCGGCTCCTTGACCGCTTCAGCACTCTTCTCGAGCGCCGCGCGCTCATCGTCGGTGAGCGAAACCTCGATGATCTTCTCGAGTCCGTTGCGGCCGAGCTTGCATGGAACACCGAGGAAGAGCCCGGACATACCGTATTCTCCCTCGAGCCACGCGGCACACGGCAGGATGCGCTTCTGATCGCGGACGATCGCCTCGCACATCTGCACAGCCGCGGCGGAAGGCGCGTAGTAGGCCGATCCCGTCTTCAGATACTTCACGATTTCCGCACCGCCGGTGCGCGTGCGCTCGAGGATCGCATCGAGCCGCTCCTTCGACATAAGCTGCGTGATCGGGATTCCGCTGACGCTCGTGTAAGAGACAAGTGGAACCATCGTGTCGCCGTGGCCGCCTAACACCATTGCCTGGATGTCGCGAACGGATACGTCCAGCGCTTCTGCGAGGAATGACCGGTAGCGCGCCGTGTCGAGGACGCCTGCCATGCCGAGTACGCGCTCGCGCGGAAAGCCGGTGACTTCCTTCGCGACCCAGGACATCACGTCGAGCGGGTTGGAGACCATGATGAGAATCGCATTCGGTGAGCTTGCCTTGATGCTCTCCGAGACCTGCTTGACGATTCCGGCGTTCGTGTTGAGAAGGTCGTCGCGCGACATGCCAGGCTTGCGTGCGATGCCGGCAGTGACGACGACGATATCCGAGTTTGCTGTTTCGTCGTATCCGTTCGTTCCGATGACGCGGGAGTCGAAGCCTTCAATCGGAGCGGATTCCCACTGGTCGAGTGCCTTGCCCTGTGGTACGCCCTCGACGACATCAACGAGAATTACCTGGCGTGCGAGCTCTTTCTCGGCGACGCGTTGAGCGGTCGTTGCGCCAACGTTACCCGCGCCAACGACCGTGATTTTATTGACCATTTGTCTGTTGAATTAGTGGAGAACTACTGTTCGAAAGTTATTTGAGCCCCGTCAAACAGGCAAACTGGCGAGCAGTGCCGCCACTATCTGTGGCCATCGCCCTTAATTTGTTTCCGTGGCATCTGTGGTTCACCTTTGACCCTAACCGCCTACCTGCGACAATGCACGCAAGCCGCCGGTGCGCATCTGAAGCAGTTGATGCTCGAGCGGCTTCTCGGCGAGTGCGCGGCGGAACAGCGGCACGATGTCTTCGCCGGCGCGGTATGCGTCGCGGAGATTCACCTCATGATCGCCGAAGAGGCACGTCCGCAGGCGACCGTCAGCAGTGAGGCGCACTCGATTGCAGCTCGCGCAGTAGGTGTGCGTCATCGGCGTGATCACGCCGATGGACCCGGGCGCCCCGTCGAAGCGATAGTAGGCGGCGGGCCCGTTGCTTCGGGCCGGCGGGAGCGAGGCCGAGATCGGCGCCACCGACGAGACACGGTCGAGCACTTCATCGGAAGGAACAACGTGGTCCCACGTGACCGCACTCATCTCACCAACCGGCATGAGCTCGATGAATCTCACATGCCAGGGATGCTCGAGCGTCAATCGCGCGAAATCGGTGATCTCGTCATCGTTGATGCCGCGCATCACCACCACGTTGATCTTTATCGGTCCAAATCCGGCGGACTCTGCGGCCACAGCCGATGCCACCGGATCGAAGTCGAGCGAGCGACGGGAGATCGCGGCAATACGATCAGGACGCAGAGAGTCGGCGCTGATGTTGACGCGGTCGAGCCCCGCATCGCGGTACGACTGCGCGAGATCAGGAAGTTTTACGCCGTTGGTCGAGAGCGCGATGTCATCTATGCCCGGAATGGCTCGCAACATTGCGATCAGAATCTCGAGATTCGGGCGAATCGTCGGCTCTCCTCCCGTGATTCGAACGCGGCTCAATCCCTCCGCTGAAAGCTGTTGAACTATGCCGGCAATCTCTTCGTATGCGAGGATGTCGGACTTCGGAAGCCATTGAAGTCCTTCCTTCGGCATGCAGTAAAGACAGCGGAAGTTGCACTTGTCGGTGACGGAGATCCTGAGATACTCGATCTTTCGGCCGAACTGATCGCGTTGCGCTGTCATGTCTCAAGTACACCGCCGGCGTTCACCCATTCGCGGGTGCCGTCGGTGTAGTGCTCCAGCTTCCAGATTGGTGCGCGGCGTTTCGTCTCATCGACTATGTAGCGCAACGCGTCCATCGCCTCACCCCGATGCGGATGCGCTACGGCGACTCCGATCGACGCATCGCCAACGTGCAGAGTCCCAAGGCGATGCTCGATGACAGCTTCGGCGATGCCGAACTTCTGGCTGGCTTCCGTGAGAATAGAAACCATCTCGCGCTCGGCCATTTCGTCGTATGCGGAGTACTCGATACCCGTGACTGGCCGGCCCTCGTTGCTCGAGCGGACCGTGCCGACAAAAACTGCAGTCGCGCCGTTCGTGTCTTTTGCAACGGTTGCAGCAAGGGATGCGATATCGATCGCGACGCGAACCAGCGACACGTGCATCATCCGCCGGCAACCGGTGGAATGATTGCGATCTCGTCTCCGTTTGCGAGTGGCTTTGCGGAAGACGCGTAAGAATAGTTGACCGCGACGAGTGGCGAAGGGGGCAGACTGTTTCCTCCGGGCATTCCGTTTACGGAACGGACGACGTCGGCTACTGTCGATCCGTCGGGAATTGTCAGCTCGAGCTCGGACTTACCGAGAATCTCGGCGTACGACGCGAAGAGTCGAACAGTGACGGTCATGAGAGGACCGCCCGGAAGGCTTAGTCGGCCTCGGAGAGCTCGGTGTCGTGGAGCTCGGACATCTCGACTCCGGCAACGAGGGCGCGCAGCTCTTTCGAAGGCTTGAAGACCGGAACCGGGCGAGCAGAAACTTCGACGGGCGATCCGGTCCGGGGGTTTCGGGCCATGCGGGTCTTTCGGCGGCGGATCTTGAACGTGCCGAAACCGCGGACCTCGATATTCTCCTGGTGCTGGAGCGATTCCTTCACGGCTTCGAGGAAGGCATCGACGACACGCGCGCAGTCCTTTTTCGAGATCATCGGTCCCGCAGTCCGCGAAATCTGGGCGGTGACTCTCTCGACCAGGTCTGCTTTAGTCATTGCTCCGCCTCAGTTGACACACCAGATATAGCGTAACTCGTTAGAAAGTATGGCTTTACTGAAATCGTGTCAAGCGTTCACGAACCGGGTTCAGGCGTTGTTACGCTTCCTGATGGCGTTCATGAACTCGTCGAAATGCGGTACCGCATCGTGCGGACCGGGGGCGGCTTCGGGATGGTACTGCACTCCGAAAACAGGCAGGCTTCGATGCCTCAACCCCTCGACAGTCCCGTCGTTCAGATTTACATGTGTAACCTCGAGATCGCTCGATCCCTTGATTCCGGAATTGTCGCCATCGACAGCAAAGCCGTGATTCTGAGAGGTGATCAACACCCGGCCTGTCGCCATCTCGCGCACGGGGTGATTTCCGCCGCGATGCCCAAACGGAAGCTTGATGGTTGACCCGCCAAACGCGAGACCCAGAACCTGATGGCCGAGGCAGATACCAAACACGGGAGTTCCACTGGTGGAGAGCTCGCGTACCGCGTCCGGAGCGTAGGTGATTGCATCGGGATCGCCGGGTCCATTCGACAAGAAAATTCCGTCAGGACTTTCGGCCAGCACGTCCCGCGCCGGAGTATCGGCGGGAACTACAGTCACGCGCGCATCGTGCTCGGCGAAGAGCCGAAGGATGTTTCGTTTGATGCCGAAATCGTACGCGATTATGTGGTGCTTCGCCTGAGGATCGCCCCATGAATATCGCTCGCGAGTAGTGACTCGCGTGGCGAGGTCGAGGCCTTCCATCGACGGACAGCTGGCAAGCGCTTCGGTTGCCTCAGCATCGGGTGCAACGCCCGCGCCGATAACGCCGCGCATGACCCCTGCCGACCTCAAGTGCCGCGTTAGCCGACGCGTGTCAACGTCTTGCAGGATGGGCACATTGGCGGCTGTCAGCCACCCTTCGAGATCGCCGGTAGCACGCCAGTTGGAATAGGTCTGCGAGAGCTCTCTGACCACGACGCCGGCAATCTGCGGATGCGATGACTCCGGATCTTCCGTGTTGATTCCGTAGTTGCCGATCTGCGGCGTTGTCATCACGACGATCTGTCCGCCGAAGGAGGGATCGGTGAACATCTCCTGATATCCGGTCATGTTCGTCGAGAACACGACTTCCGCGACGGTCGGCTCGGCGCCGGTGGAGCGCTTCGATTCGTTCGACGCGTTGGACGCGTTCGATCCGTTTCGGATGCGGCCGTGAAAAAGGGTTCCGTCCTCTAGGAGGAGGAACCCCGGGGATGTGGCGTTGTCGCTCAACTCTCTCGGGGCTACTTCTTGGCTGCCGGGGGAGGAGCCGCTGGCGCAGGAAGCGTCAGTGGAGATGTTGCCGGCGCAGTTGCGCCAGCTGATCCAGGCGCTGGCGACAGAGGCACAGCAGGAGCTGCGGTATTCGGCGTAGTTGCGGGCGCCGTCGTCGCTGGACGCCCGAACGTGTCCTCGAGAACCGATTTCGGCGCCTGCGTGCGAGTCGACATGATCTGCAGCGTAAACGCCAGTCCGAGGAACAGTCCGGCGCACCACCAGGTGGCCTTCGTGAGAATCGTTCCGGCCTGACGAATTCCGATGAACGCGTCAGGCGACGAGCTCGCTCCGCCGAAATTCGCGGCGAGTCCGCTTCCCTTCCCCGCTTGCAGCAGGATTGTTCCGATCAGCAGCACCGCGTCGATGACGAGGACTACGAGAAGAATTGTATAGACCATTTCAGCTTGAAGGAGGCATTCGCTAGATAACCTTCAAATATCGCCGATTAGCCCGTGTACGGTCAATGCCGATACGACCATTTCGGGAAAGATCGATTGCTCAGTGCGCGCTATGACCAGGTCGCGCGGAACAACCGCTACTGTAGCCGATCAACCGCAACGGACGACTGAACAACCGCAACTGCCAACTGCTTTATAAGACGATTGAGCGGATAACTGCACGGATATAGATCGGATTTTACAACCAGCGGCAAGTCGAGATGCCTGCACGCATTCATCTTTTTGCAATGGCAAGAAATCTTGATTGGTTTTTTTTAAAAAACACTCAAAAGTTTCTCCGCCTTGAATAGGATCACGGTTAAGCCGATATCTTGACTTACGATTGGTTGTAAGATCCGTGCTATCCATGCAGTTATCCGCTCCAATCGTTTAATAAAGCAGTTGGCAGTTGCGGTTGTTGAGTCATCCGTTGGCGCCGCGACTATCAGGCCTCAGGCGGATTGTTGGTCTCAGGCCCTGGCCACCGCCAGCCACGAGTTCG
Source organism: Gemmatimonadales bacterium (assembly GCA_039933985.1). GTDB lineage: Bacteria > Gemmatimonadota > Gemmatimonadetes > Gemmatimonadales > Gemmatimonadaceae > UBA4720. The sequence continues at coordinate 10,611 of JBDTNA010000060.1, forward strand.
CATCGACGCTCGCCCCGCCAACGAGCAGACCATCGACCTCAGGAGAACGAACCAGCGTCGCCGCATTGGATGGATTCACGCTTCCGCCGTAAAGAATTGGCGTGGCCTTCGCACGATCGCCGCAGATGTCGCGGAGCTCTTCTCTTATCACCGCGTGCATCGCGCTCGCATCTTCCGGCGTTGCGGTGCGCCCGGTTCCGATTGCCCAAACCGGCTCGTACGCGATCATCACCTCGCGCACTGCGAGCTGAGTCATCTGCGAGAGTCCGGTTCGGAGCTGCGAGATCACAACTGCTTCGGCCTGCCCCGCATCGCGCTGCTCGATCTTTTCTCCAACGCAAAGAAGCGGCGTCAGGCCTCCCTTCTCCACTGCGGCGCACTTGAGCGCGGTCTGTTCATCTGTCTCGCCGAACACGTGCCGCCTCTCGGAGTGACCGACGAGAATGACTCGTGCCCCCGCATCTCTCGCCATGCCGACCGAGAGCTCTCCGGTGAACGCGCCCTGGTCCGCCCAGTGAACGTTCTGTATTCCAACGAGAATATCCCTTCGGTCGCCAAGTGCAGCGACCACTGCAGCAACCGACAGCGCGGACGGGAAGATGATGACCGTTCGATCGTTCTGACGCGGATATTGATCGAGGAACGACTTCATGAACTCGCGAGCCGAGGTCGGCCCGTTGTTCATCTTCCAGTTCGCGGCCATCACGGGGCGGTTCATCAGGACTCCCTGTCGTCGAGGGCTTCCACGCCCGGAAGTTTTT
>JBDTNA010000061.1:0-11266 GCA_039933985.1 Gemmatimonadales bacterium
GAGTCAGGGCGCGCTGCGGCGGCAACGGATGGAATAAATTGACCGCATCCTTCGAACCTGCTCGCGCCATCATTTACGCTCGCGAGATTTATCACGATCGGTCCGAATGAAGTTTGAACCGTGACTTTGCCCATTCCATCGAAGTCGCCGTTCTGCAACCTCACCATTCCGTTTGCATCGGAGTCAATGTCGTTGTTTGGATCATCGTGGAAGTGCAGATATCCCGAGCTACCAATGGGATTGAACAAGTATGTCACCGGGATCACGAAGAACAGGAACTGCGTCGCAGATGGGTTGACACTGCTGCGGGTTCCACCCCGCACGCCGTTGTCGAGAATGGAAGAGCGAATGCTGAATGGATCCGTTACTCGGGTGGTCGCTGTTTGGAATGAAATGCCAACGCCTGCTCCGGTATCGATCGGCGGCGGCGGAGGGTTGCTGGATCTCGCGGTTTGAACGCGCGGATCGGGGCTGGATGCTGGAGCGGTTGTCATTTCCTGACATGCGGCGACACCAATTACGAGCGCCATGATTGCCAGTGGTGCGCGATTCAATTGAACCCCCTTTTGTTTGCCTCTACGGCGGTAGCGATTGATCCGAGACACCTGTTAGAAATCTCGGATTTCCGTTCTCATGAAATAGTAAATACATATTTTTACTCCCGCTAGGAGCGGGCCAGTCGCCAGGGTTGAATCGGAAAAAAAAAACGGGTAAGTATTGCCCGCGGCAAAGGCTGTAGATACAGCAAAAGGGCCGCAAAGCGATACTTTCAGGCCCTTTCATCTGCTGGCGATCGATCGGCGCTAGTGATGAGCCAGAGGATCCACTGCACAGAAGTGGCTCGCAGGCCCCGGGTATCAGGCAGCCTCGATGCCATAAACGACTGCCGGGAAAACCAGCGGTGAGCTTTTGTCAGCGCTAGGAGAGAAAAGAAGGTGAATTTGGCCATACGTGCCGGGGTCTGGATCGCCTATCCACCGAGCCTGGAGATCTCTCTTTTCGCTTCGAGGACGTACGGCTGAAGACCCGGGTCTCCGGGGGACCACGCGTCCGCCACAAGTCGGAAAGCGCGAATCGCATCCTCTCGTTTCCCCAGCTTCGACGCCACTCGACCTCGCTCGAACGCGATGAGAATTTCCGCCGGGGTGATGAATGTGTTCAGCCGCTGGCCGAGGAGAACGCTTGCCTCTTCGAGCTTGCCCTTGGCGGCAAGCAGCTTTGCCGCCTGGAGCCTGTCCATGTAGCAGGCTATGCACAATGTGTCGGGAAGCGCGGCGAATGCAGTTGCGGCGGCGGTCGTATCGTTCTTGAGGAGAGTCAGGTACGCGCGCGTCGACGCAGCACGGTATCGCCAACCCCGTCGCGCGAAGTCAGTGCCTACTCTTGCGGCCGAATCAGCGCGATGCTGAAGCACAGTGATCGCCTGCGTGTTTCCGCGTTGCGCAAACCAGGGCAGGGCGAGAAATGACTGCGGGATACCGCGAGTGAGCCAGTCGTGTGTGACCGAATCCGCCGTCGCCTGCGGGATTCCGCCGAGTATTGCGATCTCGACGAACAGTCGAGACGGACGATCGCCATTCGCCTTGTAGGCGTCGGCGAGATGCCCGCGGTAGGCGAGCTGAAGGGGAAGGAATCCTGCGATGCGCGCGGAATCGGCGGCGAAAGTCGGCGACGTTCGCGGGCGTTTCGTAATCGATTGCAGAAGCTGGATCGCCGTCTGATTCGGATCGGCCCATCTTCTTATTGTATAGTATGCGGCCATCACCGCATCCGACGAGACCTTGTAGAGCAGTGGGTCAGGCGTGACCTGCGTGGATGCAGAGCCCGAAGTGACGTGGTCCACGATCTCGATTCCTTCCGCTTCGTCGTCCGTTGGTTTCAGTCGCAGGTATGCCTTCGTGTAAACATTCCCGGCTTCCTTTCCGTCCAGCGTGCCCGCAAGCTCGACCGCGTGCACGTATGCCGGAGCGAACGCAGAGTCCAGCTCGATCGCGCGCTTGAATGCGTCGAGCGCCTGACGCTCGTTGATGTTCACCGGGCTTCCGTACCCGTGATGAAATCGCGCTTCTCCGACGGCGTACCAGATCTCCGGGTCATCGGGGTATCGACTCGCGGCGGCGTCGACGGTTGCAAAAAGCCTCGTCAGCTTGTTCCAGTTCATCGAATCGCTGCGAAGCGGCGCAATTGCAGCGGAGAGCGAATCAGAGAGCAGCAAGAGACTGTCGCGCGGCGAGAGGTTGTGGTTTGCCGCGCCGGCCCGCAGCCAATATGCCAGAGAAAGCGAATCGCTCCCATTCCGCTGCCACCCGCCAACCTGCGCCGCTCGGCGCAGCGCTACGGCGAAGGTACTGTCGAACTTGATCGCTTTGTCGTACGAAATTGCAGCAGAATCCCAGGACGTACGACGGAAGAGCTGCTCACCCTCGAGGAATGCACGGATTGCATCTATTGAGGCTGATCCAAACGACGCCTGCTTCACCGCGCCGACGACGTAGGTCTTTCCAAGCTCTGTCAGAATCTTTGTCGTAGCGGCGCCAGCGGCGAGTTCTGCAGTCGTATCCGTCACTTCGCCGTTCCACACCGTGCCCGCTTGCACGTTCAGCATGTTGACGCGGAGTGCAACGCCGTCTGCGGTTCCCGTAATGTTTCCCCAGATCACGTACTGAGCTTTCGTGCGACGCGCGAGCTCACGTGCTGACGTCGTGTCGCCGATCGCCGGAAATCCCTTGATCGAAATAGTCGGTGAGATCGTTCGAAATGGTTTTACTCCGTCGAGATATCGCGCGAGGATGTCGACCATACCTTCGCGCCAGAGTGCGAGCGAGCTGGTTGTCGTGTTGAATGGTGCAACGGCGATTGTTACCCCGCCTTCGCTGGCTTCCGTTGGGCCCTTCATCTTGATTCCGATGAAGATCGCAATCGCTATGACGACGGCGGCAATCGGCGCTGCAATCTTCCATCTCTTCCACGGACGGCTGACAACGCGGCGATTCACCTTCGGCAACGACATCGTTTCCGACAGCATCGGAGCGCCGGCATCGATCGCATCGCGAAATTCTGCGGCGGTCTGAAACCGCATTGCCGGATCCTTCTCCATCGCCCGCTTGATCGCATCGGCGACTGGCTGAGGCGTGTCCTTTCTTATCTCATCACATCGCGGCGCTTCGCGTGTCAGATGCGCGACGAGAATCGCTTGCGCGGTCGCGCCGTCGAACGGAGCCGAGCCGCAGAAAATCTCGTACCCGACTACGCCAACCGCATAGATGTCGGCGCGTGCATCGACACCGCTTTCGCCCAGCGCCTGCTCGGGCGCCATGTACCCGACGGTTCCGAGTGACATGCCGGTCCCGGTCAGGCGTGGTGCGCCAGGCTCGGCCTCGTCCTTACCTGTCAGCGCTGCCGCAATGCCGAAATCCGCAAGAACAGCATGCCCGTCCTGAATCAGGATGTTCTCGGGCTTGATGTCGCGGTGAATAACTCCGTGCCTATGTGCGTAAGCGAGCGCGTCGGTGACCTCGCGAAGCAGTCGCACTCCATCGACGATCGGAATCTGCCCCTTATCGAATTTCGAGCGGAGCGACTCCCCATCGATGAACGGCATGATGTAGTGCACGAGACCATCGCGCACGCCGGCTGATATCACCGGCAGGATGTGCGGATGCTGAAGCCGCGCGGTCACTCCGCTCTCGCGTTTGAATCTCGCGAGCATCATCGGACTCACCAGATCCGGGGGAAGAATCTTGATGACGACCCGGCGCTCGAGAGCCTTGTCAGTTGCGAGGAAGAGACGGGCCATGCCGCCGCCTTTCATTTCTTCCTTTACGTCATACAGGTCGGCGAACACTTCTTTCAGCTTCGCGAGCAACTCATTGTCCGCCGAGGACGCCGGCGTTGAATCAGACGCCGCACCGGCGGGCTTCGGCGGAGCGAGCGCGGCCGCAAATTCTTCCGCGCTTCGCCACCGCGCTTCCGGCATCTTTGCCATCGACATCTGCACGGCGTGCTCAACCGACTCCGGAATCTCAGGCCTGATCGCTCGAAGCGGTCTTGGCGGAGTGATGAAGCGGCTCGCCATGAGTATGTGCGGCGTAGCGCCCCGGAACGGTGGAACCCCGGCCAGCATCTCGTAGACAACGCAGCCGAACGAATAGATGTCGCTTCGCAAGTCGAGATCGCGCTCGCCCGTGACCTGTTCGGGGCTCATGTACGCCGGAGTGCCGATCGTAATGCCGGTTCCCGTAAGGCGCTCGCCGGCAGCTCCGGCAATTGCGCGGGCGACGCCGAAGTCGAGAACCCAGACGTCGTTTCCGCGGAGAAGAATGTTCTCTGGCTTGATGTCTCGATGAACGATCCCGCGCTCGTGCGCGTAGGCAATCGGCTTTGCCATTTCCGCCGCAATCCGCGCGACTTCATTGACCGGAAGCATCGGCTCGCGGCGCAGGCGGTCGCGGAGCGATTCACCGTCTACGAAGTCCATCGCGTAGTAGGGAAGCTCGCCTGACGATCCGGACTCGAGTACCCGGGGAATGCGCGGGTGCTCCAGCTCCGATGCAAACGCGATCTCGCGGAAAAAGCGTTCCTTCGTTACGATGCTGCCGAGCTCTGGACGCAGCACTTTCACTGCGGCCTGCTCGCCGCTTCGCGTATCCGTGCAGAGATACACGGTGGCCATGCCGCCGTGACCGAGCTCCCGCTCGACTCGATAGTGGTCGCCCAGCATCTGGGGTTGCTGGACTTCCGGATTCAGCGTCACGCCCTGCGTTTCAGATTGCGGTGCCCCATTGTTCGTTCAAACTCCGTTCAAGCGTCGACTCTTCTAAGCCTCAGCTCGAAAGATGACCCCTCGCCGACCTTGCTGCGAGCCGAAAGCTCGCCGCCCATCCCGCGGGCAAGATCCCGGCTGATCGCGAGACCCAGGCCGGTGCCTTCATGATTGCTGCTGAGATTTCTCTCGAGCTGGACGAACGGCTCGAAGACACTCGACAGTCTGTCGGCGGGAATACCAAGCCCCGTGTCGGTAACGATAACCTGTACGTGACCATCAGAGGAATCGCAGCTGATCGAGATTGTGCCACCCGGCTCGGTGAACTTGATCGCGTTCGAGAGAAGATTCAGCATGATCTGCCGAACCTTCTCCGCGTCAGCCCAGACAGTGAGGGTCTTGTCGCATCCGGAATAGCTGTAAGTGAGAAGCTTCGATCGCAGCTGAGGCGTGATCAGCGGCTCGATGTCGAGCAGGACCGGATGAACGGGGACCTTGTCGATTGCGAATTCGACATGGCCCGCCTCGAGCTTCGCGTAGTTCAGAATGTCATTGATAAGTGACAGCAGATTGCGCTGGCTTCGCTGAATCCGCTCGAGATCCGCTTGCTGGTCGACAGTGAGCGCTCCGCGGATTCCCATTAGAAGGAGCTCCGTATATCCGCCGATCGCGTTCAGTGGCGTGCGAAGCTCGTGACTCATCACGGCGAGGAACTGCGTCTTCGCTTCATTTGCCTCCTCAGCCCCGCGTCTCGCCTCGAGCTCCGCCATGTGAAGCCGGGCATTCTCAACGGCGAGCGCCGCACGCCTGGCGAGCTCCATGATGAAGTCGAGATCGGCTTCGCTGTACCTTCGGCCTGATTCGGCAGAAACGACGGTGATAGCTCCGAGGGTGCGATCGGGCGTCGAAAGCGGAACGATCATCGCCGACCTGAGTCCGAGCTCGCGCGAAATGCGGAGATGTTCCTCGTCGATCGCGCCGGCAACGAGAAGCTCATCCGGAATCTCGGGATACAGCTCCGGCTCACCAGTGCGGATTACCTGCGGAACTCCTGTCGATGCGTTGCTGTCGGGCGGGTAGCGTTTGTTGAGCTCGTGGGCCCATTTCACTTTTTCCGGGTCGACGTGCGCAACAGCGAGCTGGCGGGGGTGTCCAGTGTCGTCAACGACGCTGATCGCGCACCAGTCGGCGAAATGAGGGACGATCAATTGCGCGACCTCGCCGAGTGTCGTCTCGTAGTCCGCCGACGACGCAAGCAGCTCGGTCGCCCTGGTGAGGTACCCGCTCGCCTCTTCCGACCGCTTTCGGCCGGTGATGTCCTTCCACTGAGTGCCAAGACCGCCGTCGGGGAGCGGATAACAATGCAGCTCCGCCCATCGTCCCTGCTCGGCGAAGAATGACTCGAACGTCAACGGGGTACGGGTCTCGACCGCCCGACGCATATCCGCCTGAATCTTTGAGCCCTCGAGATTCGGCCATTCTTCCCAAACTACTTTACCAATCAACCCGACTGGATCTCTGTTGGCGCCCGAAATGATTCTCGCCGCTGCCGCGTTCACGTAGCGAAAGCGCCACTCCGAATCATGAACCACAAAGGGATCGGAAATACTTTCGAGAATTCCGCGGGTGAAACGCTCCGCAGTTTCTGCTTCGCCAGTGCGCAGTGCGAGCTCTTCCGCGGATTGCTCGAGCTCTTCCTGCATCGCCTGCGATTCTTCGAGCTGATGGGTGAGCTCTTCGCTTTGCGTGTCGAGAAGTCCGGCCAGGCGTGCGTTCTCTGTCGCGGCATCGGCCGCAACTCCTCGAGCGACTTCGATGATATTCACCGCCCAGCTCGTCAAAGCAGCGAGGCCAAGAAATGTCGCGAACGTGACGAGCTCGACGAAGTTCCATCCGGTGCCTGCCGGTCTCAGCAGGAAGTAGTCGACCAGCGCGACGGAGGCGGTGGCCGTCAACATTGCGGGACCGAATCCGGCGAGCCAGGCCGAGCCGATAACTGCCGGCCAGAAAAGCAGGAAGATCGTGCGCTCGAGGTACGGCTCGAGCAATACCGTCAGCGCAAGGCTTACCAGCGTGAATACGGCCGCGATCCCGTATCGAACCAGCGGGCCACGGCGCGAACGGTGAGGTATGACACGAAGTGGAGTCCGGCCTATTGTCGCGTGACGCGACGACTGATGACCGTCGGGGTGAGTCATGACCGGCATCTATGCGTTTTGCTCCTGCGAAGTCGGTGAATGTATCGGCGGGTCGCCGCAGTGCAAAGATCGGGCACAATCCCATTGCCGTCCCCTTGCGTGTATTTTCATCTCCCGCGGAAAAGGTCACTTCAGATTCCATCGGCCATCGATTTCCAGTGAACCAATCAGGCTCCCGAGTCATTCGCTCCGCGCAGATCGGCGTGCTGGTGAACGCGACGCTCGCCATTGTGAAGCTCGTTGCGGGGCTTGTCGGAAACACGTACGCACTAGTCGCAGATGCGGTGGAATCGACGGCCGACATATTCGCTTCGCTGGTGGTGTGGGGCGGTGTTCGCGTTGCGACGCGGGATCCCGACGAGGACTATCCTTTCGGATACGGAAAGGCAGAGTCTGTCGCGGCGGCAGTCGTGTCGATGATGCTGCTTGCAGCCGCGGTCGGGATTGGGTTCGAGGCAGTACGAGAGATCCGAACACCTCACAAGACGCCTGCTCCCTGGACTCTTCTCGTGCTGGTCGCGGTTTTGTTCGTAAAGTACGTGCTGTTCCGCCGCGTCTCGGCCATCGGCGAGGAGGTCGGCAGCACAGCAGCGAAGGCCGACGCGTGGCATCACCTGAGTGATGCGATCACATCCGCCGCCGCATTCGTCGGAATAGGCATCGCGCTCTGGGGTGGACCTGGCTGGGAGCAGGCGGACGACTGGGCCGCCCTGTTCGCATCGGCTGTGATTTTCTACAACGGAGTGCTACTGATGAGACCAGCGCTCCACGATCTCATGGATCGAATGCCGGGTGCTGAGATCATCGAGGCTGTGCGGCGCGCGGCCGAACAGGTTCCGCGAGTGATGGCAGTAGAAAAACTGTCCGCCAGAAAAGCAGGGCTCGTTTACTACGTGGACATTCATGTGCAGGCCGATTCGTCGATGTCGCTTCACGATGCGCATGAGTTGAGCGGAGCGGTGAAGAGCTCGATTCGCGCGAACGCACCGCGCGTTGCGGGAGTGCTGGTTCACATGGAGCCGTTCGAGCAGCGGCTCGACTAACCGCGGTGGTCAGGCGGTCTTGAGCGCCTGGCCGATCTGCGTGAGCGATTGACGAGCGTCGCCGAACAGCATGCGCGTCTTTTCGTGATGAAAGAGCGCGTTCTCGATTCCCGCGAATCCGTGTCCCATGCTTCGCTTGAGAACGATGATGTTGCGCGCCTTGTCCACGTCGAGAATCGGCATGCCGTAGATCGGGCTCGACGGGTCGTCACGCGCGGCAGGATTCACGACGTCGTTTGCACCGACGACAAGAACCACATCGGTCTGCGCGAATTCGCCGTTCACCTGATCCATCTCGAGAAGCTGATCATATGGAACGTTCGCCTCTGCGAGCAGGACATTCATGTGCCCGGGCATGCGGCCCGCCACTGGATGAATTGCATACTTCACGTCGACACCGCGCTTTTCGAGATCTGTGGCGAGCTCGCGCACGGTGTGCTGTGCTTCCGCTACCGCCAAACCATATCCCGGAACGATCACGACACTGCGCGCATATGCGAGCGCAATCGCTGTATCTTCCGCGGTTGTTTGCCTGATCGAACGCTGACCGGTATCGGCGGCGGCAACTCCCGCCGATGACGAAGCGCCAAAGGCGCCGAACAGAACATTCGCGACAGACCGATTCATCGCCGTGCTCATGAGAAGCGTGAGCAGCGTGCCGGATGCACCCACAAGAACTCCGGCAACGACGAGCATCTGATTGTGCAGCACAAATCCCGTCAGCGCCGCCGCAAGACCAGTGAGTGAATTCAGTATCGAGATTACGACGGGCATGTCGCCGCCGCCGATCGGCAATACGAACATTGCGCCGAGGAGCAGCGCAATTCCGAAGAGAATCCAGAGCGCAGTGACGCCGGCAACGTTGATTGCGATCGACGCGCCGATCGCCATGAGACCAAGAACGAGGAGCCCGTTGATCACGCGTTGAAGTGGAAACTGAAGCGGCTTGCCAGGCAGAATATCCTGAAGCTTGCCGAATGCGATCAGGCTTCCGGTGAACGACACTGCTCCGATGATTGTGCCGAGGACAATCGATGTCGCTTCTCCCGTGCCGATCGTCTCACCGACTTTGACGAGCCGGATATACTCTGCAACGGAGACAAGCGCCGCGGTCGCACCGCCCATCCCATTGAATAGAGCAACCATCTGCGGCATCGCGGTCATCTGGACCGTGCGCGCGAAGTAGGTGCCGATTGCCGCGCCGAGAACCATGGCGACGGCGATCATCCCGAACGCCAATATCTGGCGGTCGACCAGGATCGCGCCGAGCGCGACGATCATCCCGAGAGCGGCAAGCTGATTTCCCCAGCGGGCAGTTGCGGGAGAGCTCAACCGTTTCAATCCAAAAATGAAGAGAACTGCTGCGACGATGTATGCGATCGCGATGGCGGACTCGCGGACATCAAGCATCGCGTTTGTCTCCCGGCCGCTTCTTGAACATCTCGAGCATGCGATCGGTAACGACAAATCCGCCGAACACATTTGCCGCGCCGAAAACGACGGCGATGAACCCGAGCGCCTTTAAGAGCGGCGTATCGGCAGCGCCGAGTACGAGCATCGCGCCAAGCACGACGATTCCGTGGATCGCGTTTGTTGCCGACATGAGCGGTGTATGCAGAACCGACGGCACTCGCGCGATGACCTCGAAGCCGACGAACATCGCAAGGATGAAAACGTAGATGCCAAGAATGAGCTCGACGCTCATGCGACGGCTCCCGCGAGTCTCTGTTTGATTGCCGGTGTCCTGACTTCGCCGTCGGCTGTCACGCAGACGGCGGAGATGATGTCGTCGTTCATATCTAGCTTTAGTCTTCCGTCTGCGGTCATGAGGGCAACGAGCGCGGAGACGTTCTTGGCGTACATCTGGCTGGCGTGATACGCGAGGTCACTCGCTATGTGAAGCGGCGCGATGATCGTCACGCCTTCACGCTCTACAGTTTCACCGGGGACTGTCAGCTCGCAGTTGCCACCTTGCTCACCCGCAAGATCGACAATCACAGAGCCCGGTTTCATCGCCTTCACGGTTTCGGCGGAAACCAGCATTGGAGCGGGCCTCCCCGGTATCAGCGCTGTCGTGATCACCACGTCGGCATTCTTTGCGCGTTCGTGAATGAGCTCCTTCTCGCGGCGAATGTGTTCGTCACCAAGCTCCTTCGCGTAGCCGCCCGCATCCTGAGCTTCGTGGGAATCGACATTCAGCTCGACGAATGTCGCGCCGAGACTCTGGACCTGTTCCTTCACAACCGGTCGCGTGTCAAACGCTTCGACGACCGCGCCGATGCGGCGTGCAGTGGCAATCGCCTGAAGTCCAGCTACTCCTGCGCCGATGACAAGGACGCGAGCAGGCCGCACAGTGCCTGCGGCGGTCATCAGCATCGGAAAAAATTTCTGAAGAGCGTTTGCGGCGATGAGAACTGCCTTGTATCCCGCTACAGTGCTCTGCGACGACAGGGCATCCATCATCTGCGCTCGCGTGGTCCGCGGTACAAGCTCCATGCTCGACGCGACGATGCCGCGCTCGGCGAGCTCGCCGAAAATCGATGGATCGCCTGATGGCTGTAACAGGCCAATCAAAAGAGTGCCGGGCTTCAGCATGTCGAGCTCGCCACCCGGCCCGGTAGTAGGGCGCTGAATTTTTAGCACCATCTCCGACGAGGAGTAGATCGCGGCCGGATCCGACTCGAGAGTCGCCCCGGCTGTCGCGTATTCCTGGTCGGTAAATCCGGCGCGAGTGCCGGCTCCGGTTTCGACGGTGACCGTGTGGCCCAGCTTCAATAGTTGTGGAATGACGTCAGGGACGAGCGCGACCCGCTTTTCGCCGGGAACTACTTCTTTCGGAACTCCAACGCGCATCAAGTCTCTCGCTGTTTCGTATCGGCTGTGAGGAAGCGACAGAAAAATACTTCGTGCGGCCAAAGCGTGCCGCTCGGAACCGCCGAGCGTGTGAGAATTACCAAATGCCGGTGCGGATTTCCCGTGAGCCCCCGAGGGTCTGGCAGAGTGCAAGATACTTCGCAGAATGCAGCCAAAAACGGGTTGATTCCAAGGAAGCCCACATTCATTAAGTCGAGCGATTGCAGCGAGTTACATGTATGCCACGCGTCTGGCCTGCCAACTGCTTTAGCTGGGGCCGTACGCGTTGGTCCCCCCGACGCCGTACCAACTCTCAAGGAGCAACAAGATGATTCGCAACAAAAAAGGTTTCACACTGATCGAGCTTCTGATCGTCGTCGTCATCATCGGCATTCTTGCCGCGATCGCGA